>CAZSIA010000024.1:0-543 GCA_964606905.1 uncultured Anaeroplasmataceae bacterium
GAAGAATTATATGAAATTTTAAAAGCAATTAAATTAAAAAAGAAATTTGTATTATTAAAAAGTGATACTATTATTAATCTTGATTGTGAAGAAGCTACTGAGTTTTACGAAGCGGTTAATGATTTAAAATTAAATACAAAGAAATTATCTAAAACGCAAAGCGTTCCTATTTATAAAGCAATTACTGCATATGCTCATCAAAATAACTGTAAAATCGATGAATATTTATTAAAGATGATTGATGAAATAGCTAATTATAAATCATATGAAATTGATATTCCTAATATTAATGGTAAATTAAGAGATTATCAAATTGAGGGGTTTAAATGGCTTTCTATTTTAACTAAATATCATTTGGGTGGTATTTTAGCTGATGATATGGGATTGGGTAAGACAATTCAAATTATTACACTTTTAAAGAGTAGTAAAGATAAAAAACCTTCATTGATTGTTTGCCCTAAAACTTTAATCTTTAATTGGAAAAGTGAATTTCAAAAATTTGATAGTAGTAAAGAAGTTGTCGAAATTTATGGTGTTAACAAT
>CAZSIA010000024.1:553-12006 GCA_964606905.1 uncultured Anaeroplasmataceae bacterium
ATGCCAATATGTAAATTTTTTCTTGTATATTCTACATTAACTATCAAAAACATTAATTATGATTCAGATGTAGTATATATTACTTCATATGATTCATTAAGAATTGATATTAATTTATATCAAAATGAATTTAATTTCTTGATACTTGATGAGGCTCAAGTAATTAAAAATGTTTATGCTGAAAAGAGTCAAGCTGTAAAAAATATAAAAGCTTTACATCGTTTTGCCTTGACAGGAACTCCAATAGAAAATAATATTATTGATTTGTGGAGTATTTTTGATTTTATTATGCCTTCATATTTTGAAGATTTGAAAGAATTTAAATCAAAATATAATTCTGATAAATTATTTGTAGAAATAGTTTCAAAACGAATTACACCTTTCATTTTGAGGAGAACGAAAGATAATGTGTTAGACGATTTGCCAAATAAATATGAACACATTTTGACAGTTTCAATGACTCCTTCGCAACAAAAAGTTTATGATTCATTCAAACTAGAAGCGCAAAATGCTTTAACTGTCTCAAAGAGCGCTTTTGAGATGTTCCCATATTTGTTAAAATTAAGGCAAATTTGTATTGACCCAAATTTATTTATTTTAGATTATAATGGCTCATCAGCTAAAATGGATACTTTAAAAAATTTGATAACTGAATATATTGAAAATGGACATAAAATTTTAATTTTCTCGCAATTTGTTAAAGCATTAGATATTGTTAAAGAGTTTTTAGATAGCAGTAAGATTAAACACTTTTATTTAACTGGAGCAACAGGGGCAATTGAAAGAAAAGAGATTGCTGATGAATTTAACGCTAATGATGAAATTAAAGTTTTCTTGATTTCTTTAAAAGCAGGAGGTACAGGATTAAATTTAATTGGTGCAGATACAGTTATTCATCTTGATCCATGGTGGAATCAAGCGGTCGAACAACAAGCAACTGATAGATCGTATCGTATAGGACAGCAAAAAAACGTTGAAGTTATTAAGCTTATATGTGAAGATAGCATTGAAAAGCGTGTTATTGAATTGCAAAATATTAAAAAAGATTTAATAGATAAGTTAATCGCTAATGATGATGGTAATCTTACTAAATTAACAAAAGAAGATTTATCGTTTATTTTAAATTAAAATGTTGTATAATGTAAATATATATGATATTTATATACTATAAGAAGGTGGATAGGGTATGCGTGTTTTAGATGCGATTGGGAAATTTTTTGTTTTAATATTAAAAGGAATACTTTGGTTTTTCTATGGTATTTGGTGGGTAATTAAAACTATAGCGGTAACTATTTTTAAAGTAATAGTTTTTGTTTTAAGACTAATGGTAAGGTATTTCTTTGTATATCTTCCCGTACTTATAATGGCTGGATTTGCGATATACTGGATACTTAATCCAGAAGGACCTGATTCTTCTGCGTTAATAACTTTTTCGCTGCTAGAAGATTGGGGTTATGAATGGAATCTTACAGTTATGGCTGCTGAATGGTTGCAAAACACACCAACAAATATTTTGTTTTTAATCATAATATTATTAAAAGTTGTTGTAGTAGTTATAGCTGCAGTATTAGAATTTGTCTTTGTATATTTAATATTTGGATTGATTGGTACTATAATTTCGGCAGTATTATATCTTATAATTAACATAGTTATTTACTTCGTTTTCCCTGCTGCAGCTGTTGTTTATGCGTGTTTTATGATTAAAAATTCAGAAAGTTATAATCGCTGGTTTTATATCCTTTGTACGCTATTAACGATAATTTGCTCAGTTATATGTTATATTTATGCTTTTCCTGCTGCGTTTGGATGATTATAAAATAGAAAGTATAACGTTTATAGATTTTTAGTAAAAAAAACGATTTTTTTGCTCAACTAAAATAAAAAAAAGGTTGTCTTAATATAATTTAATTGATATAATAGGCTTGTCAAAAAAACTTTTTTTATGGAGGATATTTATGAATAAAGCAGAATTAATTGCATTAGTTGCTGAAAAAGTTGATTTAACAAAAAAATCTACTGAAGAAGTTATCGATACATTGTTTAATACAATTGCTGAGACTTTAGAAACTGGAGAAAAAGTAGTAATTTCTGGATTTGGAACTTTTGAAATCCGTACAAGAGTTGCAAGAACAGGTCTTAACCCTCGTACAGGTGAAGAAATTAGTATTCCTCAACAAAGAACTCCTGCATTTAAGACAGGTAAAGTTTTAAAGGAAATGGTTCGCTAATAAAAAAATGAAAAGAGTGGATTTAATATTTGCTCTTTTTTCTTTAGAGGAAGGTGTTAATTGTGAAAAAAATCTTTCAAGCAGCTTTAGAAAACGATACGTTAGCGGTTAAAGAATATTTAAAATTTGGTGATGTAAATATAACTGATAAATATAATTCATCTTTACTTCACTATGCTGCACGTGGTAATGCACTAGAAGTAGCAAATTTATTACTTGATAATTACATCAATTTAAATATTGTTAATGATAAAGGCGAAACACCACTTTTTGAAGCAATTTCAAGAGGTGAGTTAGGATTTTGCAAATTACTGTGTCGTTATCATGCTGATAGCAATATTGTTAATAATTTTGGAGAAACTGTTTATTTTAAGGCAATAATTAAAGGGGAATGTGAAATCTTAGAACTTATTGAAGACTTTTTAGAAATTAATTATTTATTTGTTAATTCTAATGGTGAAAATGCTTTGTTTTATGCTTTAAAAGCTTATAATAATGCTTTATTTTTGCGTTTAGCTAATGATTATCCCCAATTATTAAATCAAAGAAATCATGCAAATATCAATTTATTAATGTTAGCTTTAAAATATGATAATGAAGAAATTTGTAATTATTTATTAGATAAATTTGATAATTATTATGAATGCGATTATTTTAATAATAATGTTATTTTTTACGCAGCTAGATACACTAGTATTGATATAATGCGTAAGATTTTAGCAAAAAAAGTTATTATTGAAGGTAAGAATAAAGATGATGAAACTATTTTTGATTTGGCAAATTTAAATCCACATTTATCCCTTATGATAATTGAAAATTATTATGAATCTTATGAATATCGATTGTATAAAAAGACTTATCCATTTCATGTAGCTGTGATCAAACGTGATTACGATTTACTTGAATATTGCAATGTTGAATTAAATAAAAAAGACACCAACGGTGTCTCATTACTTAATTATATAGAAATGGTTAATGATATAGAGATTTATAAAATATTTAAGTTAAAAACAAAATCCCAACCATACTAATTATATTACTTAGCATATGAACGATTGTAGGTACCACGATATTACAATCGTTTTTTAAATATATAAGGCCTAATGCAATGCCACTAAAGATATAAGGCATACTCATTAATATCATTGAATATGTGTCATATACTCCAATTGATGAAGTGATATGAATTAATCCGAAGCATAAACTAGATAGTAAAATACCCATTTCTTTTGTCTTACATACATTAAAGAAAGCTTTTCTAAAGACAACTTCCTCACAAATAGGACCTAAGATTCCAGCTGATAAGAACATAAAGATAAAGCCATTACCTTGTAACATTTCTTCAATATCAGATTGGTTTTGGGCTGTGGATACAATTTCTTTGTGATTTCCTAAGACATTATTCATAAAGTTTCCGTAATATTCAATATTACTGACTAAAACTGAACAAAAGATGTTAATGATATAAAAGATTCCATATGCGGCTAAAACTTTTAAAACGATATTATCTTTTTTATTAGCATATTCTTTAAAATCACTAATTAATTCTTTATGATTAATAATAATAACTGCGATAAATAAAATCACATAAACCACTAAATTAATAATACTTGATGCGGTGTTGTAGTTCTCTTTAATAGTTATACTTAAATTCATTCCTTCAAATACTTTTACTACTATTAAACTAATTAATATTGATACTATATTAAAAATGACAAGATAGCTGATTATGGTTGTTAATCCTTTTTGTTTTTTTACTTCTAACTCCATTGCCATATTCCTCCTAACTTTTCTTAAGTATAACATATTTAAAATAAAATTACATAATATTTATTGGTGGTTTAATGAAAAAATATATGTTTTTAATTGTTTTTATCCTTTTTTTATCAATAATTTTATTATTGCCTAAAGATATTATGAACAAAAATAATAAAATAGACTATGAAATAATAAAAGATAATGAATTATTATATGTTTATTATGTGACTGATAATAAGGTTGTAGGAGTACCACTGGATAAAGATGGTGCTGATAAATATGAACTGATTGAATTAGTATTTAAATATTTAACAGAAAAGAGCAATTCAGTTGATAAAAAATATCATACACTCTTAAATTTAAATACTAAATTACTTTCATATGAACTTAAAGCAAAAGACATATATTTAGAAGTGTCTGATAACTTTTTTGATATTACAAAAGAAGATACTATTTTTGTATTAGCTCAAATTCTTTATTCTTATAAAGAGTTAGGATATGAAGAAATATATATTATTAGTGATGGTAAAATATTAAGTCAAATGGGTGATGTTGTAATGATTGATGGTTTATTTGAACTCGCGGTTAATCTTGATATCTTAAGTACTACTTATCAGACAAAAAAAGTAAAAATCACTTATTATTATGAAGATGGTAGTAAAATGTTTGTTAATCATATTATTAATTTAGGAGAAAATGAAATGGAGTTTACTTTAAAAAAATTAATTTCATTTGTGAATAAAGAATATAAGACTAATGTAGAATTAATCGATTTTACAAAAAGTAATTACTTTTTAGTTGTTAATCTTTCATGTAGGCAGTCAGACATTGATACAGTGAAAAGTTTAATTAGTAAAAATTTAGGAGTAAAAGAAGAAAATATCGTTATTAATATTGGTTAGAATAAGAATTGTCTTATTCTTTTTTTCTTTTTATTGTGATATAATTTTTTGGGAGTGATCCTTATGAAAGTTGTTCTAGCTTCAAAAAATGAAGGGAAAATAAAAGAATTTAACATGATTTTAACCAAATTTAATATTGAATTATTATCCTTGAAAGATATTAATTTCACTGATGAAATTGTTGAAACTGGAAATACATTTTTTGAAAATGCGTTAATAAAAGCTAAAACAATTTATGATATTGTAAAGATACCGGTTATCGCTGATGACTCAGGAATATGTGTTAAATATTTGGATGGTGCTCCTGGAATATATAGCGCTCGATATGGTGGATTGAAAACTGATTACGAGCGTAATATGTTATTACTTAAAAATATGGAAGGTGTTTTAGACCGAGAAGCGTACTTTCATTGTTCACTTGTTTTTTATTTAGGTGAGGATAATTATCATCATTTCCCTGGAGAAATTCATGGAAAGTTAGCGAATTCTGTAATAGGAGGGGGCGGCTTTGGCTATGATGTGATTTTTATTCCAAATGGTTTTGATTCTACTTTTGGTATGATTAGTAGCGAAATTAAAAATGAAATTTCACATCGTGCGGTTTCTATAAAGTCGTTTGTAAAATTTTTAGAAAATGATTTTAATAATTAGTGATTATCATAAATATGAAGATAAAGTTTTAGATTTAATTAATAAATATAAACCACATCACATTTTATGTTGTGGAGATGGTGAATCTGAAGATGAATTTTATATTGAAAATAAAATAATTAGTGTTAAAGGTAATTGTGATTTTGCTGATTTACCGCTTGTTAAGATAGTAGAAATAGCTGATAAGAAATATTTAATAACACATGGACATTTATATGATGTGTATTTTGATATTTTCAAATTATATTTATTAACTATTGAAAATAAAGTAGATTATGTTTTATATGGACATACTCATAAGCAATACATTGAAGAATATGAGGGAGTAATATTTATCAATCCAGGTGCGTTAAAGGATGATAATTACGTGCTTATTGATAATGATAAAATTATTTTAAAGTAGGAGGGTGATAAAGATGGATATTCGTCAAATTTTAGCACTAGAAGCAAACACTACATCAATCAAAAAGATCGATGAATTTCTATCAAATATTACGCCAAACGCTCGTGATTATCCAAAAGCTTTAGCCCATTTAGCATTTCTTACTTTTGAACTTGGGAATGTTAAAAATGCTTTTTCTATACTTTTTGATTATTTAGATATTTGTATTGATAAGGAAAAACCAACGATTTATAATACTTTAATCAAAATTTATTATGCACAAAAAGATTATGATAATGTGTTAGTAATGATTGAAGCGAAGAAAAAGTATTTACCAAATTATAATAAAATTGCTTATTATGAAGATTTAATTACTTATTATCACAATGTAGAAGATAGTAGTGAATTGATTAGAACAATTTTAACTTATTTAGCCGATGATATTAATGATGAAAGAAGATTAAAAGCTTTAGTTAGATTATGTAATGAATATTTAAAAATTGAAGATTATATTCATTTTAAAGAAAAGAATAAACTAATTCTTTCTTTAGCTTTGGCTTTAAATGAAGATAAAGTATATCAAGAGGCGCGTTATTTAGATGCATTTGTTTTAGTAAAAGAAGAAAGTTATCCAAAAGCATTAGTATTGGTTGATGAAATGCTAGAAACCAATCTTTCAAAAGCGTTACGCGGAATGTTCTTAGCTTTAAAATTAGAAATTTTAGTTTCCTTAAATGAATATAGACGTGCTAGTATTTTCGAGGCTGAATATGAAATGGATGTTGAAGAATCTACTATTGAAGCTAAACTTAATTTTGCTAAACAATGTATTATTTTATATACGGCATTAAATAATCGTTTTAATAAAACTAGTTATGAAGCACGTTATGAGTCTTTGTTGGAAGAAAAAAAAGTAAATGAAAAGCCAGGACCAAAGGTTAAAAAAAGTAAAAATAATAAACAAATAGTAGAATTAAACTTCTTAAAAAATCAAGGTAGTTTTACTCCTGTTACTAAAATAGGTGAGATGAATGAAAAAGTTATTATTCATCGTGAAAAAGAAACAATGATTGAATCTGGTTCTAAGTTATTAGAAATTGCAGATAACTTTATTACTCTAAATAAACAAGTCTTTTCGCAATTTCGAGATTACTTAAGGAATTTTTTTATTATTTTAGGTAAAGTGGCCAATTTTAATGAAGCATATTTATTAACTAAAAATAATAAATACTATGGCTATCATTATAAAAAAGATCGTTTATATGATAAAAAGACTGAAACTTTATCTTTAAATGATACTGTTTTACTTGATGTAATTGATTTAAATGAAGAAATTATAATTGCGGATACATTAGATACAACTTATGTAAATATTATTACAAACAGATTATATAAAGATGAAGAAAGTCAGTCTTTAATTTGTTTTCCATTATCAAAAGCCGCTATTTTATTTGCTTCTGATAGTCAAAATATTTTAACTGATAAATTAAATTATGAAACTTTAAAATTAGCATGTGCTTATTTAGAACTTAAATGGAATAATGAACAAACAGAAATTGATTTATTTAAGAAAAATCAAGACTATATCTTTATGATGGAACATATCGTTTCCGGATATAAACGTCAATATGATAATTACTTATATTTATCAAAAGCCACTTGCAAGATGTTTAACTCAAATGAAGCAATCAGTATTGATGAATTTTATAATTATATTGTTGTCGAGTATTTATTTGAATATCGAAAGACGATTAATGATTTACTTATAAAAAAGATTAAAGAAGCTTCTGTTACTTATGCATCAGAACGTAGTGGTGAGTTAAGGTACTACCAAGAAGATTTTGTAGTAGATGATGCGGGTGTTATTTTAAGTGTTATTAATGATGTCACTAAGAAGGTTAAGGCTGAAGAAGAGGCTATCTTTATGGCTCATTATGATCCAGTAAGTGGTGCTTATAATAAGAGTAAATTAGTTTATGATCTTAACGATTTGATTAAAACTAATAAATTTTCGTTACTAGCATTTAATGTTAAAGGATTTAAAAATTATAGTGATATTTATGGCTATGATTTTGCTGAACAATTGATTTTTGCGATTGGTAAATATTTAAAGGAATATGATAAAGATATGATGGTGTATCATTTTGATAGTGATAAATTTATTGCCGCAATTATTGGAGTAAACGATAAAAGAGCGATGAAGAAAATTGCTTATACGATAAGTAGATATTTATCAGATGCGTTAAAAAAATTAAATTATCGCTTAAATGTCAATTTTGAGGTAGGTATTTTGCGTTATCCTACGGATACAAATGAATCATCACCTCAAAAATTAATTGATTATTTATTAAGTGCTTTATCAAACGCTCATAATGACTTAGAGGGTGATAATATTTGTTGTTATTCAAAAGAAGCTTATAAGAAGCAATTTTTCCAATCACAACTAGCTACGCATATTTCTGAAGCTATTGATAATAATTATTTAGCTTTATATTATCAACAAGTAGTAGATGTAGGTTTAAATAATTGTGATCACTATTTTGTAAGTTTAAATTTAAGTAATTTTGCAGTTGATAGCAATACTATTTACGATGTACTAAAAAAGCGTAACATGGTAAAAGTAATTGAAAGATATATGATTCATAAGGGGTTATTTGAATTAGAAGAGATGTATAAAGAAACTAAATTATATATGAACTTCTCATTTAAAGTAAGCAAAGAAACACTACTAGATGAAACATTTAAAGATTATTTGCTAGATCAACTTAAATTCTTTAGTATTCCTAAATCAGCAATTACAATTTGTTATAACGATGAAATGACTGATGAAGTTTATGAAGTGTTGAAATCTTTATCAATTAATCAAATTTTCTTAGCTACAACAAATGTGGAAATTTTAAAACAAATTCCTGTTTATTATTTCTATTATAAGTTAGCTAAGGATGTAAAAAATATTGAAAATGAATTTATTATAGTCTTAAAAGAGTATTGTGATAAACACAATATTAGGTTTGTTTTAGATAATGTAAATAATAAAAGTATGATTGCTCATTTCGCACAAATTGGAATTTCTTTATATAGTGGGAAAGTATATAGTGCACTTCTTACTCATAAAGACATTATTAAATCATTTTTAGCATAAAAATTAAAATCTCTTCATATTATTAACTAGAAATATGAGGGGATTTTTTATGTTTAAAAAAATGAAAAAACACAGATTGTCTTTGTTATTATTAGCTATGGTTGCAATGCTTAGTGTATATTATGTGTTAATGCCAGAAGATGATCCTATAGCACCAGTAGCTGGTGGTGAAGGCGAAGTAAGATATCAAGACTTTGCGCAAATGCGTTTAGAAATATTAGATGAAAGAAATAGTCAAGTAGCTTTGTTTGAAGAAAAGATTGTCGACGCAACAGTGTCTATGAAAGATATCGAAGAATATATTTTAGAAATTGAAACTTTAACTACATTAACTGAAAAAGAAGTTTTTTTAGAAAAGGTGATTACAACACTGGGGTTTGAAGATAGTTTAGTTTACTTAGAAAATGATGTAGTTAATGTTAGTGTTTTAGCTGATTCTTTTAGTGTAGACGAATATATTGAAATCGCAACAATTGTTAAAGAAGAATTCGGTAAAAACACTTTAGTGGTGGTCAATTTTATAAATTCAAGTTCATAATTATTTATGAGCTTTTATTTTATTCTTTAAAAAGAGAAAAAAACTAAATTTTAAAGATAAATAATAAAAAATTAGTCAAAATTTAACAAATATTTAAAAATGATTAAAATTTTCCTTTACAAAAAGTTTATTTTTATGTATAATACTTTATGGATTTGTCCGGAAGGAGGGCTTGTATGCCTAAGACTATAGTTCGCGAAAAAGAAAGTCTTGATGACGCTTTACGTAGATTCAAAAGAGAAGTATCAAGATCTGGAACGCTTGCTGAAGTTCGTAAACGTGAATATTACTTAAAACCAAGTGTAACACGTAAGATGAAACGCTTAGCTGCTCGTCAAAACGGTAGAAAAAGTTACTAAGAACTATGGCTCCTTTTAAAAGAAGTCGAAATTTAGAGATAGCATTTGCTATCTTTTTTATTTATCAGGTGGACTATGAAAAAAATATTTTATATTGATATTTCTAATATTACTTTAAATTCAATAAATTTATTAAATGTAAGTGAAGATAGGTTAGAAAAAGCTAATAAAATTAAAGATGAAAATAAAAAGCTTCAATCTCTAATTAGTTATTTATTATTACGTTATGCGTTTAGCGAGTTAGATATTAAGTTGGAAGAGTATGAGTTTTATTATATGAATAATAAACCTTTTATAAAAGATTTAAATTATTACTTTAATATAACTCATTCACATAATATTGTAGCTATAGCAATTAGTGATACTAATGTTGGAATTGATTGTGAATTTGTTAATTATGAGAAAGATTTGACAAAAGTTGCTAAATATGCTCTAACTATTGAAGAATATAGTGAGTTTTTAGCGTTAAATAAGGAAGATTCTTGTAATTATTTTTATCAAAAATGGGTTATGAAAGAATCGTATTTTAAAATGTTAAATAAAGGCTTAACAAAAGAATTTAGTGCTGTTAGTCTTGATTGTGAAGTTTTTGAATTAGAAGATTTATTTAATAACAAATATTATTTAGCTTCAACACTTAACACAAATAATATTGAGAAAATAGAATTTGAATTATTGAATTACTGATGCCGCAAGTTGCGGTATTTTTTTCTTATTTAAGGCATATAATTTTGTGGTGATGATATGTTTAAAGGAATATTAAAGAAAAACGAAGTATTACAAGAATTTGTAGGTGAAATGAAATTTATCTATCAAGGACAAGTGTTAGAAGTTATAAACTATCATAAATTATTTAGTATTTATGAAAAAGAAGTAATCCTAGAAGAATTAAAGATTAAAGGTGAAGGTTTAAAAGTAATTTACCAAGATCCAGTAAGAATAAAGTTAAAAGGAAACATTGAAAGTATAAATTGGGTAAAAACGAATGGAATATAAAATTAGTATTGATTATGATGATTATTTTGCTAATTCATCGTTATTTAAAGCGTCACATATTGAAGTTGTAGGTGATTCAATAACTTTTTATACTGATAGAGATACAATAACTCTTTTAGAAAATAAAAATATCAGATATATGCTTCATTATAGTAAAAGAGGTAAATTGATCGAATTATTTAAAAATAAAACAGGAATTATTATTGGTTTATTATGTGTAATTTTTATGGTTTTGATGAATTCGTTTCGGGTTAGTAAAATAACATTTAATGCAAATTATCCAATTAACGATGAGATAGAAACTTATATAAATAGTCAAAATCAACAAATTTTATTTTTTTCTTTTCATAAGAATAATTATGATTATTTATCGAAAGAATTAAGAAGTGTTTTTAATGAATATGAATGGATTAGTATTAGTAAAAAAGGGTCAACAGTTTTTGTTGAAATTGAACCTACTACAACAAAGGATATTAAGATTATTGATGAGGCTAATG
>CAZSIA010000025.1:0-2255 GCA_964606905.1 uncultured Anaeroplasmataceae bacterium
GTTTACGCTTTGCAAGTTGCTATCGAGTTCGCGACAAATACGCCTCTTAGGACTTTCACCTTAGAGGTATGACATGCCCGTCATACAAAAAAGAATTAACTTTTAACTAAAGTCAATTCTATTTTTATTATTATATTATCTCACTATACTTTTTAATTAAAACTTCTGAATATTGAGTTGGAGGAACACAATTATTATTATAATAATCGCTTGAACTACTACAATATGGATTACCTGCAGATTCGTTACCAAAGCGTACTCCCCAACCATTGTGATAATTTAAATATTCTTGAAAATCATTATAGTGATTATATGTATAAAATACAAATCTTTCTTCTATTTTTGTAACATTTTTATCAGCTACATAAACAAGTCTTGCAGCTCCTCTAGTTATTTTACTACCGTTGTTGTAAGTTGTTTGTTGCCCATATCCTGTGGCATATTCACCAACAGTTCCAAAATCAATTTCATGATATAAAACAACATCATTTGTTGGTAAATCTGGTTCATATGGATATTTACCTGTATTTCCATAAAATTCTGAATCATTTACTCTTCCATACTTACCCCATAATGAAATCGCTTGAGATTGACCTGAACTACCTTTTTTAGAAATTTGATTAGCAGGAACACTACCAAAAGCAAGTAAATAAGCGCCTATTTCATTTAAAGAAATGTATGCAGCACCATAAAATATTATATAATTATCTCCATCTATAACATTAGGAATATAAGCTAGATAATTACCATCAGCATCTAACACATAGGTTGCATCCGTTAATCTAACAGCTTTTTCTTCTTCTGTTATTTTCCCATCTGTAGGTAAATAAACTTGATCAGTAATATCTCCACTTAATAAATAATGTTTACTTCTGTAATAAGCATCCTCATAAGATGTAGCCTTTTCATAATTATTGTAAAATTCTGTTTTATCAACATTAATATAAGGATCTAGATTATTAACAAAATCTGGTTCATAAAAATAAGCTGTGACATTACTACCATACTTATTTAAATCAATTCCATAAGGATTTCTATCACTATTTGTATAAATATCTATGTTTTCGCCAAAAAGTGATTTTAAATAAGTTATCGAACTTGACTCTTCTACTACAGCGGTACTTCCATTACCATCGTCAGGTATAAATTCTGTTTTTCCTTCGGAACCTTCGTTACCTTCAAGATTTGTTTTAACATCTTCATTATTTTCATTATTACCTGGCTTTGTTTGTTCTTGTGAGTTGTTAGTTTCTTCGTTACTTTCCGTATTAGAATCATTTATTTTATTACAAGATAGAAGTGAAAAACTAAATAATATCATTAAAATAATTATTAATGTTTTTTTCATTTGTATCATCTCCCTAAAACTATTATAAATTATATCATATAACAAATTTTTCGCAATAAAAAAGGGCTAAATCCTTATAATTGGATTTAGCTCCTTAGTTTCATTAATATAAAAGATTAACTATAGAATTCAATAGTATCAATCATGCATCTAGCTCCGCCAGATACAGTATTAAATGTAATTGTTTTAACAGTTGATGTATCAATAGTTAAAGCTGTATATTCACCACTATCTGATGCAGTAGTGATTGTATATTCTGTTCCGTTTATTGAAACTTTTGTTGTATTTGTTTTATATTGAGCAACATAAATAACAACGCTTTTTACATCTTCTCCAACTTCAAAACTAAATGAACCTACCACTTTAGATGTTCCTAATTTAATAGCAGAGTTACCTTTAGCATCATAAGCAGGACCAAAAACTTTACTCATATCAGTTAATGCTAATGAATAACCGTTTTCTTCATAAGTTTTGCTTACACCTAAATCATTGCCATCAACATGTGCTGCACTACCATTTTCACCAAATGTGAATGTAGCTAACACTGTTGATTCTCCAGATGCAACTTCAGCTTTAACTGTAACTGTAAATGTTGCTGTTTCGCTAGCATCACCACATGTAATTGTAGCTGTTAAAGTAACAACTGCATCTTCACTACCTGCTGCAGGACGAACAACAGTACCATCTACAGCAATTACATCTGTATTACTACTTGCCCATGTAATTACTGAACCATTTTTACCTAAAATAGGTAATTCCAAACTTTCAACTACTACTTCTTCAACTTCTAATTCTTTTTTGTCAGCAGCAACTTTATCTGCATCAGTTAATTCTTCACTTACAAATTCAACAGTAGATAAATATGCAGGGAATTGACTTACACCTACTGTAGAAGCGTTGTCTCCTG
>CAZSIA010000025.1:2355-11803 GCA_964606905.1 uncultured Anaeroplasmataceae bacterium
TGCTAATGCAAATTTATATGCAGTTCCAACTACTGGTGCAGCAACTGGTTTAGCATAAATTTCTACTGCTTCAATTGTAGATAAATATGCAGGGAATTGACTTACACCTACTGTAGAAGCGTTGTCTCCTGAAATACGGTAAGTTTCACTTGCGCTCATTGTATTATATGTGCTGTATGTTCCTAAATACCATACTTTTTCTGCAATTGTTACTGTGTATAATCCTAAATCTGCATCCCAGTTCCATACTGCTAAGTCTGTTGCTGTTGATTCAGAGATTCTTACACTACATTTACTGTTATATTCATACGCATCGATATATTTCTTAGCTTCACCAACCATGAAGTATAATCTATATCCGTTTTCAACACCTTCAACTGCTTCAACGTATACATCTACACCTTTGTCAGCTTTATCTGTTGTAGCTAAATAATAACCACTCATTTCACCATTGAAATATAATGTTTGACCTAATTTATTTTGTGCTAATGCAAATTTATATGCAGTTCCAACTACTGGTGCAGCAACTGGTTTAGCAATATAAACTCCACTTGAAGCACTTAATACTTTAAATTCGAATGTGGCTGTATCAGTAGCATCTCCACGAGATAATGTAGCAGTTAAAACAACATCAGCGTCTGCTTCACCACAAGTGATAGTTAATTTACCTGTTTCAGCATCAACTACTGCTGCAGCATCATTAGAAGCCCAAGAAATTGTAACATCTGTGTATCCAGAACCAGTTAAAGGTAAATCAACAACTACATCTTCTTCAACTCTGCTATATCCAAATGTTAAATTATTCTTTTCAAATGCAACTGCATCTGTATCACTTAATACTGGTAATGATAAGTATTCAACAGCGTTATTATCACATGGTTGTAAGTAGAAGTTTCCACTATAAATAGAAACAACACCTGTTATATTAGCAACCCATCCTAAATGTTCAGCCCATCCTTCTGTAAATACAGCAGTATCTGCAGCATTTAATGGACATGTTGAACTAGAAACACGCATATATGTTTGTAAACCATCTAATTCAAAATAATAATAACCATTATCTCCAACAGATCCAATTGTAACACCTTTTAATGTTACTAACATAGCTTGTTTTCCTAAAATACTATCAGCTTGTAAATTTTCAGCAGCTTTATAAGCTTCTGTTAAATCAACTGGAGTGACAGTAGTTGGTGTAGCATTTAAAATTTCACATGTAGCATTTTTAACTTCTAATGTTCCATTATAATTATCAAATTCACCAGTAGCTCTTACTTCCATACCCATTTCATATTTACCTACTGTTTCTTCTTCCATACCATAAATATAGAATCCACCTTCAGGTGTATGTAAATATAATCCGTTAACAGTATCACCATAAGATTTACTTAAAATACCAACAACGATACCTTTAACAACTACAGCATCGCCGACTTCTTTTGCTGCATATTCAGCATAAGATAATTCTTGGAATTTTGGAACTTTATGATTATATGTTAATGTAGTTGTGTTACCTTGACTATCTGTAATAGTAGCTGTTAACACATAGATAACATCTGCAGCAGCTTTTTCGTTAACATCGATAACATAAATACCTTTGTCATCAACTGAAACTACTACATCACTTGCACTACCTGTAGTAACTTCTACAGTCCAAACTACAGTACAACCAGCAGCATTTCCTGGTCTCTTGTAATCAGCAGGTGTAGCTTCTGCAGCATTTTCATACATTTGTTTTAAATAACTTTGTGCATCTTTTAATTCTTCACTTAATTCTGTTTCTGTTGGAGTTTTGTCGTCGTTACCGCACGCAACTACAGAGAACAAGCAAACAAATGAAAGAATTAATAATAAGAATACCTTTTTCATTTTTTTCTCCTCTTTTTTTATTTTTTTATGTAAATCATTATAATTAAATAATGTTTTTACCTTATTAATATTTTTTTCTTTTTAATACAAATACAGCACTTGAAAGAATTGTTAAACCAAATAGTGATGCCACAAGTGCCCCTTGGCAACCTTCTGGTTCTGGTGTTGTAACTGTGATTGTTTTTTCAACAGTTGTTTTTTCTCCATAAATATTTTCAACTACTACTTTTATTGTGTAAACTCCATCACCAGAAATAGTAAATAAATAGTCTTTGTCTATTAATAATTTTTCACTACGTTTTGTAGGTCTAATTAAAGTGACAGTAGTAGCATATTCTGCATTTCCAGAAATGTTAATCACTGGAGTAATACTATCACCATCGTTTGCTACCTCAGCAACATCAATTGTAATAGTTGGAGTTTCAATAGAATAGTCATTAAATGTAATATCTTTAGCAGAGAAAACCTTAATTTGGTAAGAACCATTATAATATTCAATCATACCTTTTACATTAATGCTTTTGCCTTCAAAAGATTTTGCAGTAATTAATTGACTATTTGAAAATCTAAAGACGTCTGTACGAATTTTAACTGTATCACTACCGTTTGTACAAGTTAAAGTCATAGCTCCCATTGAACTACTATCTTCATTATCAGTTGTATAAACACTAGTAACTAACAAGTTGTTCATAGAGATAGAACTGTTAACAGCTAAAGAAGTAAATGAGTAAGTGTTTGAGTTAATAACACCATTTTCATCTTCTGTATCAATTGTAACTTTTTTATTGTTAAAATCAGAGGCACTTACTTCAGCATAAGTTCCTTCATATCCATCACCTATTTTTTGAACGTTATCAGGATCTGTTGGTTTCATAGCACGGTATTGTAAACCGGAAACTTGATAAGTTCCTTGAAATTCACTAACAGTACCAACTATTCTTACACGATTTCCAACTTGCAGTATATCTAAGACATCTCCAGAAGCACTATAGCCATAGTAAACAGCAATACCATAGTATATTCCTGTTTCATCATCATATTCTTCAATATACACCGTTTCGCTACTGTCGCGATAAACAACACCTTCAAACGCTACTTTCATTCCAACATAATCTTCTACATTCATTCTTAAACCTTTGATATCTAATTCAACAGCTTCACCGTAATAAAAATTAGGATCTGGTTCGCCTGAATGAACATTTAATTTTAATGCCTTCGCTTGGTTTAATGCATTAATACAAGTTGTACCATAGCGGTTTTGTGCACTGTTTGAGGCGATTGCTAAACCATTTTGTAAAATTTCAATATTTAAATTACGATATTCATCGTTTGCGCTTGTTTTATACCAAACCCATACTAAATATCTTCCGCCAGTCGAATCCGCATTCCAAGAATCATCATCAGATTCAATAATAATAGAAGTTGCATTTGATAATTTATTCTTTGTAAAATCAGAAGCAGTTTTTCCATAAGGTTCGATTTTACCAGTTGATTCTGGTGTATTAATTGCTAAAAATCTAGCCTTCAATAATGTACTATTAAAAGACGGTTCATCAATATTAAAATGAACTGTGTCTCCATCAACTAATAATTTAATAGAAACTTCTGCTTTTAATGTTTCACTACTCATATCAAGTTTAACAGTTGAAGCATAATCAATTGCTTCTATCGTACTTTCTTCTTGATTAATTGTTGAAGGAGCATCTATTGCAGATACTTCCTCAACATTTAATATACTTAATCCAAGTGAAAAGACGCATAATAGAAGTAATAATAAAGCAAATATTTTATTTTTCATATAAATCATCTTTTCTTTATATTATTTTTATTCTCTAACTGTAGAACTTACAGTTATTTACAGATTTTTTAAATGCATCATTTATCATAGCGTTAACTTTAGAGGTATTATTAGATAAAATCTTAGTTAATAATAAACCAACTTCATCACGAGCTTTAGATGAACCTGTGAATGCAGGAGAAGTATAATAATATTCTTCTTGTTCCATACAAACTTTAGCACTTAACGCAGCAATATTACCTTTACCATCTGCTTTTTCTAAGAAGTTTTTATATGCATCATTTTCTAAAACTGATTTTAAAACAGGAACATATCCAGAAGCCATAGAGAATTCAGCTTGGAAGTATACATTTGTAGTTAAGAATTTAACAAACAACCAAGAGGCAACAACTTCTTGTGGATTATCTTTTTGGAAAATACATACACTTGGTCCTTGAGAAATAACTTTAGGGTTTTCCGCATTCATTTGAGGGATTGAAGCAATACCTACTTCAAATGGATATTCATCATTAACTTTAGCAGGACGTTGATGAGTTGCACCTGCTGAAGAACCAATTGACATATAACTATTTAATTCTTCTTGAGATACGAATAATCCAGATGTATATGAACCATATAATTCTTGAGTTGTCATATAGCCTTTTTCAAACCATCTTCTAAATTCTTTACAGAATGTTTTATTTACATCATTATTAAATAAGAATTTTTCACTACCAACAGCAGTTGTATAATCAGAACCTAATTGTTCACACATTGTAATGAAAAGGTTAGCTTCTGAGTCATATCCTAATGGAATACATAAAGGATCAATTTCTAAAATTTGTTGACATACAGCTTCTAAACTAGTAGTGTCATCTTCGCTTTCACTGAACCAATGAGTTGGGACATTAATACCATGTTCATCAAAGAATGTTTTATTGTAATATAAAACTTCTGTAGATTTTGAGAATGGCATAGAATACATTAAACCATCACCAAATTGTCTACCTTCATTGTAATAACCTTGAATAAAGTCAGCTTTTTGGCTATCAGTTAAACCTAAAACGCTTGTATTTCCTTTAGCATCAGTTACTTCTACAGTACTTGCGATTAAGTTATCTAATGTTGTAACTGCGTTTGCTAAGTTATACATAGCAACATGATCAGGATAACAATAAGCAATATTTGGTCCTTCACCTGTTGTTAATTCCATACTAATTGTACTCTTAACATCATCATATCCACCTACTTGAGTCCATTCAATATGAATATTTGGATATAATTCATTAAATTCAGTAATATATAAATCTAAAACTGTACTTAAGTTTGAACCCATTGTATGATAGAATACTAAATCAACTTCACTTCCATCATAACCTACATCAGGAACTGTAAAGTTTGGGGTCCCAGTAACTTCGATTTCGTCTGAACCTGTACCTGTATTAGAGTTGTTTTTAGCCATAGTGATTAAATCTTGAACTGTTAAGAAATCAGGATCATCTTCACCTGGATCATCACAACCAACAACGGCACATGCAAGAACAAGTGATAAAAACATTAATAATAATTTTTTCATGTCATTTTTCCTCCTAAAAATTTTTTATATATAAATTATTATAAAATAATAATAATTCCTAAAAATTTATTAACCTTTGATACCGCTTCGACTTACACCCTTCATAATATATTTTCTTAGGAAAATAAATACTAAGAACAGTGGAGCAGACACAATGGCAACGGCAGCCATTTGAACTGGATAATTTGTTTCGTTTGTTTCAGCAACTGTAAAGGCACTTCTTAAACCATTTGTAACAAGTTTATGAAGGTCATCATTCGCTACTAAACGAGGCCACATATATGAGTTCCAAGAACCCATCATTTTTAAAATAGTTATAGATATTAAAGTTGGAAGAGACAGTGGTATCATAACCTTCCATAAATATTTCAAATCGCTTGTTCCATCTACTTTAGCAGCTAGATAAAGTTCGTTTGGAATTTGCATGAAATTTTGCCTTAATAAGTAAATATAGAATACACTCACTAAGAAAGGAACAATTAAAACTGTAAACGAGTTAGTCCAACCTAATTGAGTAACTGTTTGGAAGTTTGTAATTGTAAATAATTCACCAGGAATCATCATTGTTGCAAGTAACATTGCAAATAATGCATTTTTTCCTTTGAATTCTAATCTTGCAAAGGCAAATGCAGCAAAGACTGTTACTACTAATGATAACACTGTAGAAACAAGCCCTACGAATACTGTATTTAAAAACAACGTTCCTAAATTAGCAGCTTTAAAAGCATCTGCATAGTTACCCCACATTACAACTTCAGGAAAGAATGTAGGAACTGTTTGTCTATATTCTTCCATTGATTTTAGCGATGAGTTTATCATCCAATAAAATGGGAATAATACTGATAGTGCTACTGCAAACAAGAAGATATAAACAGCAGTTGTAACAATTACTTTTACAACTTTTTGTTTCTTACTTATTTTATTCATATCTCTTTCTTGCATTGTTACAATAGTAGGTGTTGATGTTTCTGCGCTAACAGTTTCTTCTGTATTAATAATATTTTCGTTTTGCATCAATAACACCTCCTAGTAATGTACTTTCTTCTTACTAACTTGTAAGTTAACAAGAGTTACAGCAAAGATGATTGCAAATAAGATTAGTGCTCCGGCGGCTGCCTTACCTTGGTTAGATTCAATTAAATTATAAATTAACCCAACCATTGTATTTAGTCGATAAGGATCGTCTGCAGGACCCATTTTTTCACCAAATATACCTACAATAGAAGTATATTCTTTAAATCCTCCGATAAATCCAGTGATAACAACATAAGCAATCATTGGTGAAAGAAGAGGAACTGTGATACGCCATAAAGTTCTAGCACGCGAAGTACCATCTACTTTAGCTGCATCATAATATTGTTTATTAACACTTTGTAATCCACCTAATAAAATCAGGATTTTAAACGGAAGGGCATTCCATACAATATATACAACCATTGTTGTTAAGTTTGCAATATATGAAGATCCTTGGTTAATCCAGTTAACTGGGCTAATTCCAAAGAATTTTAAAAAGTGATTTATTATACTTTGAGTTACTAATAAGTCTTCTTGTGGTTTTCCCATAAAACTTACATTGATGATATTAAACATTTGATAAAATACCATACCGATAGCAATTGAGTTTGTTACATATGGTAAGAAATAAATTGTTTGTAAAGTTCTATTTAATGGTTTTATAGAGTTTAAGCATACAGCAATTAATAACGCAATAATTGTTGAAAGAGGAACTGTGATTACACACAACAAAATTGTATTAAGTAAGCAAGTTTTAAATTGGTCAAATTCAACAATATTAACAAAATTATCAAAACCAAAACTAAACTCTGTTCCACCTAGCGATTTATTAATATCATAGTCAACTAGGAAGGCCATACCAACTGTATTAATAATTGGCCAAAGAGTAAACACTAATAACAATACTATTGCAGGAGCAAGATACAACCACGCTTTCCATTGGTGTTTGCTTTCTACCATATTATTTCACCTCTTCAATATAAATTCTTTCTTCTGTTTCTTTATTGAAGATAAATGTTTTATAAGGTTTTACAGAGAAGCGAACTGTACTAGCAGTTGTGTCAATTTTACTTTCCGCACTGATAATCGCACGAATTGTAGGTTTTTGACTTGCTTCATGATATGAAACAACACTTACGTCACGTCCCATTACTTCAACGTTACTTAATTGAGTTTCTAATGGTCCGTTTTTATCTAAAACAAATCCTTCTGGTCTAACACCTACGTAAACTTCTTGATTTTCCACATTAGGTGCATCCATAATTGCAGCATCCCCAATATATACTTTTCCGTTTTCAACTCTACCAGTAAATACGTTAATTGGTGGAGTTCCTAAGAAATTAGCAACGAATAAATTAACAGGATTATCGTATACTTTTTGTGGTTCATCGATTTGTTGAACAACACCTAATTTCATAACAACAATTAAATCTGAAATACTCATAGCTTCTTCTTGGTCATGAGTTACGAAAATAGTAGTAATTCCTGTTTCTTTTTGGATACGTTTAATTTCTTCACGAGTTTGTAATCTTAAACGAGCATCTAAGTTACTTAATGGTTCATCTAATAATAAGATTCTAGGCATTTTAACAAGCGCACGAGCGATTGCAACACGTTGTTGTTGCCCACCAGATAATTCACTTGGTTTTCTTTCCATCAATTCATCGATTTGAACAAGTTTAGCAGTTTCATAAGCTCTTTCTAACATAACTTGTTTACTTAACTTATCGTCGCCTCTTAAATTTTGTAATGGGAATAAAATATTTTGCTTAACTGTCATGTGTGGATATAATGCATAATTTTGGAACACTAATCCTACACCTCTATTTTCAGGTGTTAATTCTGTTACATCTTCTGTATCAAAATAAATTTTTCCACTTGTTGGTTTTTGTAAACCACTAATCATATAAAGTGTAGTTGATTTACCACAACCAGATGGTCCTAAAAGACCAATTAATTTTCCATCAGGTAATTCATATGTGAAATTATTTACAGCAACAACTTCTGAACCACTTTTTTTATCTCTGCTTGGAAAAATTTTAGTTAAATTTTGTAAAGTTACCTTCATTTTTCTTTTTCCCTTTCTTCCTTTTTTTATTCCTCAATGCCTAAATATGCATTAGAAGCAATATTAATTGCGATAGCACCAATTCCTATACTAGCTAAAACGATTGTCACTACCCTAGAAGTTGCAATAATAGTAGCTGCTCTTGCAACTAAATAATTAGCTTCGAATCCTGATACAAAAATTACAAAGCCAACAGCTAACACTAAAGCTAGCCCTTTTAGACAATAAACTAAAATCGGTTTGTCCTTTCTTAATTCCGAAAACGCAGATGCACAAGCACTACCAAAAGCTAAAAGTATAGCTATCATTAACCCAAGTGCTTTACTTTTTCCAACCACTTCACCTTGTGGTGCATCCGAATTTTTCAACAAAGCATATGCTTGCCACATTTTAGAATCTAACAGCGAATCAACTTGTAATATAAAATACACACCTGCTATCGCCATTATTAAAACTATTGCAACAAACGAAATATTTCGGACTTTTCTAACAATTTTTTTAATATCCATAACTCCTCCTATTTTAATTGTTTTTTTATCTTAAAAAGTCTTTTTAGAAGTTGCATTTTTTTCTGCAATTTCTTGTTTATACTTTATTAATTCATTTTCTGTATCAAAAATCATTTGACTTTCTTTATCAACTACCACTGTATAAGACATCAAATCGTGTAATAATGGATTTTTTTTATGAATTATTATTAATAAAATTTCCGCTATTAAAAGTATACCTAATATAAAAATGTGAATAATATTTATGTGTCCGAAATACAATAAAACCATAAAATATACAGGAATCATTGTCTCAACGGTAAATTTTCCTAAGACCGTTCTAACAAACAAAGGTAATGTTTTAATCTTTACACCATTATCCATCATAACACATATTCCAAACATCTTTTTACCAATTGTTTGTCCATTTTTTAAAAATAAAGGAATAAAAAATTCAACTACCAAGATTGCAATTAATATACCAAAAGTTAACATTAACAACGTCATGTTAATAATCAAATTATAGGTTTTTAAAAATTCTTCATCTTTTAACAATGCTTTTTTTGCATTGTCGTAATTTATTTTTTGTTCCTCTGTGTATCCGTTATACATTTCTTCAGTTACTTCTCTAAAATCAAACCCGTACGTTTCTTCATATA
>CAZSIA010000026.1:0-11794 GCA_964606905.1 uncultured Anaeroplasmataceae bacterium
AAGATAATTTTTTAAACTCTGGAAAGGCAGGTTTAAATAATGGAATAGCAAATAAAACAAATCCTACTGCCCCAACAATTGTAATAATCCATGCAAATAACGTTGGATAATTACCAATTACTGGTGTTCCTTCATTTACTGTTAATACATTAGAAAAAATTAATAACCCTAATGCAATAGCAATTAAGCTTAGTACACCTAATAAATAAGTTTCCCATTTATACTCTGTTGATAAGATTTCTTTGATTTTGCTTGGTTTAACTTCATTAGTATTTTTTACTTTGATAGCCATATTTTTGTTCCTCCAATTTTATTTTGTCTCTTTATGTAACGTGTGTTTATTACACTTTGGACAAAATTTTTTTATTTCCAAACGCTTAGATCCTAATACCTTATTTTTCGTTGTATTATAATTTCTACTAAGACATTCTTCACACACTAAAATTATTTTTTCTCGCATATAAAAAAACCACCCTTAAAAGTGTCATAGTTATTTTAACATTAACCACAACATTAGTCAATTAATTTTTACAAATTAAACCTATCTTTAAACTTAGAACGAAGCAAATAAATATGATTATATACTTCCTTAATAGGTAGATTATGCATTTTCGCGTATTCTTTAGCTGAAATTCCTTTTATTAAAACTTGATTTAAAATTTCCGTTTTAATATTATCTAATTTCATTTCTTTTATTTCCTTTATTCGAGCTTCGTAAATCATTTCATCCAAAACTTCGCCACTTCCCTTAGCAGCAATAGTCTCTTCTAAAAACTCTACTTTCGATACACTTCTTGAATCATTATACAATAATCTTATTAATCTTCTTTCAAGCACTAATTCTAAAAACCTGCAAAAACTTTTTCCATATCTGTCATCATATGTTTTTATCGCCTGCAAAACTGACATCCTTAATTCTTGAAAATAATCATAGTAATTATTTTTATTTATTCTAAACTTTACTAATTTTGCTTTAATAAGATTGTCATATTTTTCTAACAAAATAGATAAAGCTTCATCTGAATGCCAGTCTAATAAATATAACAATTCATAATCATTATAATTTTTATATTTTTTCAATTTTCTTTTTTTATTCGGATTGATTTACAAGTGCGAAAATCATAATGCCAGCACTTACACTAGCATTTAATGAATTGACGTGTCCAGTCATTGGAATTTTTACCAAATAATCACAATTTTTAGCTACTAAATTACTGATTCCGTACCCCTCAGAACCAATAACTAACGCTAAATTTCGATCGTTTTTAATCTCACTAATGCTTTGCGAAGCACTAGCGTCAGTCCCAATAACCCAAAAGTTATTTTTCTTTAATTTATCAATGGTTTGATTAATGTTGCTGACAGTTACAATCGGAACATGAAAAATAGCTCCTGTTGATACCTTAACAACTGATTCAGTAATGCCAATACTATTCTTATTTGGAATAATAATAGCATCTACACTAAATGCATCGCAGCTTCTAATAATAGCTCCTAAATTATTTGGATCATTTAGTTTATCCAAAATCAAAAACAGTTGCTTTTTATCAGGATTTATAACATCTTCTAATGCATAATTTCTAAAGTTTTCAATGTTAGCTCCATATCCTTGATGAAGCCCGTCAAACATTTGATTCATTTGATGTTTATCAAGGATATGAACTTTAATCTTTCTTTGATTTAATTTGCTAAGGAAACCTGTATCACTTTTTGCTACATCTTCTCTTAAATAAACCTCGTATAGTTTATGATTTGATTTTAGTGCTTCGTATAAAACATTTTTTCCATATACTTTCATAAAAGTATCTCCATCTATTCTTTAATTCTTCTCAATATATTAACAAAATAATTTATTAATTTTTTCATTGTATCTTTAAAACTTTCTAAGAAAAGGATAAATGGATACGTAGCCTGCATCAAGCATACCATAAATAAAAACGCTTCTATTTCCATCCTGTTTTCATAATACGACTCTGGTAAATATGAAAGTCTAAATGGTAATATTTGGACAATATCGAAAATATTAGGTGTAAATAATACTAAAGATACAGCAAGTGTAACCATAAAGAAGAATAAAACTCTCCTTACTACATTAAATGGTCTGCACACTTTAAATAAAACTGTAAAGCAAGTAAAAGTAGCATTTAAAACAATAATTGTTCTCATTTCATCTTCAGTTAGTGGAACACCTAATCGTTCAATAAAGAATACAATCGCAGTTGTAATAGCAATGGATAAAGCCCCAGGTAAAGCATTTTTAATGACATTAATAAAGAATTTACCACTGACTTTATTATTATTAGGTTCAAGTGCTAATATAAACGATGGAATACCAGTAACACAAAGGTCAATAATAATTAATTGATTCGTTTGAATTGGATATTCATGCTCAATACTTACAATACACCATAAAGCTAATAACAAACTGAAAATTGTCTTAGTCAGGAATAATGAAGCAACACGTTGAACATTATTAATTACCCTTCTACCTTCAGCAACAACTTTTGGCATTGAACCAAAATTAGAATCTAACAATACTAAGTGACTTACGTTACGTGCAGCATCAGAACCACTTCCTAAAGAAATAGAACAATCCGCTTCTCTTAAAGCTAAAATGTCATTAACGCCATCACCTGTCATAGCTACCGTTTTACCCATTGATTTAAGTGTTGTAACTAATATTTTCTTTTGGGCAGGTGACACACGTCCAAACACTGTGTATTTGTTAGCTACTCTAATAACCTCTTTATCAGTTAAACCTTCTAAAGAAATATATTGGTCTGCGTTTTCAATTCCTGCACGCTGACTTATTTTTGAAACAGTTAATGGATTATCCCCAGAAATAACCTTAACTTCTACACCAGAATTTTTAAAGTATTCAATTGTTTCGATAGCGTCCGGTCTGATTGTATCTTCAATTAAAATTAAGGCAACAGGTTGCAATTGACCAGTGACTTTTTCGCCTTCAATCGCACCATCACTATGTGCAAGACATAGGACACGATACCCTTTTGCAGCAGCCTCATTGACATCTTTAGCAATTGCATTAAAATTAGTTGTCATTACAAATTCTGGAGCACCTAAAATAAATGTGCCATATTTTTCAAATTCAACTGCACTATATTTTCTAGCGCTACTAAATGCAATAAAATTTCGATGTTTGATTTTTTTAGCTCTACCAAACTTTTCTTCTAATGCTTTACTAGTAACATTCGTTTCATTTAAAACATTTTGCATTGCTGAATAAATATTCTTTACAGCTAAACCTGTTTTAGTAGAATATTCAATAATATCTTTAACATACATTGTTCCATCAGTAATTGTACCAGTTTTATCCAAACACAATACATCTACACGAGCTAACATTTCAATACAATAAAGTTCTTGAACAAGAGTATTATTTTGAGCTAAACGAATTACCCCAACAGCTAATGCGATACTTGTTAATAAGAATAATCCTGAAGGAATCATTCCAATAACAGCTCCACTTGTTTTAATTACTGCATTTTCATATACTTCCCCACTAAATTCTAGCGCTTGATTTTGACTCATAAACACTAAGATTCCTAATGGAATAATAACAACAGCAATTACACGAATAAGTGTTGTCAAAGTTTTTAATAAATCAGACTTAGGTTTGCGATATTTTTTCGCCTGACTTGTAAGTTTTTCAATATAATTTTCTTTACCAATACGTTCAACGCGTGCTTTACAATTACCACTTACAACAAATGATCCAGCATAAAGTATATCGCCAATTTTTTTACTAATTGCGTCACTTTCACCAGTTAATAATGATTCATTAACTTCAATTGAACCTTCGATTAAAATTGAATCAGAAGCTATTTGATTTCCAGCTGACAAACATAAAATATCATCTAATACAACTTCCGTCACAGGAATATCATAAATATCTCCATCACGTAATATTACAGCATTTGGAGCAGATAAAATAGAAAGTTTATCAATAACCATCTTAGATCTAATTTCTTGAACAATACTGATTACTAAGTTTGCTATAACAATCACAATAAAGAAAATATACTTCCAAGCTTCCCAACCTTTAACTGAAATTATCCATGCAGCAATTGAGAAGTTTAAAAGGTTAAAGAAAGTAAAGATATTCGATAAAATAATAGTTGGAATTGTTTTTGTTGAACCAACATTTTTTGTATTACACAAATTTTGAAGATTACGATGTTCAACAATTTCACTAGATAAACCAGTACTTATATCCGTATTATAGCGAATAACTTTTTTAGTTCTCTTCTTTTCTTTAACAATTTGAACATATGCAGCGTGGTCGCCTTCTAATATCTTCTTCTCAACCATTATCTCGTGTTGTCTTTTTGCATATGCCAATTGTTTTTTACTAATTTTTGGTTTCTTCTTAATTTTTTCTTTTTCTTCTTTCACAGACTCAACAGGAACATTGTCTTCATCATAAATTGGTAAGTTGTTTTTCTTAATTGCTTCTTCAACAATCTTTTCAGCACTTAATTTTTTTCTTTTCTTTAACTTAGGTAAAACTTCAGTAACTCCAATTACTTGTTCTTCTTCAACAACTTCTTCTGAAGTAACTTCTTCAGTCATAGGTTCAATAGTTTCCTCAACAACTTCCTTCTTCTTTGTTCTTCTTCTCTTAGGAATTACTTCTTCCACCCCAACTGTAGGCTCAACAACTTCAACCTCGATTATTTCTAAATTTTCACTTTTTTTACTTTTTCTTTTTTTAGGAGTAGTTTCTTCTACTACTTCAACTGCAGGCTCATCAACAACTTTTTCCATTATTACTCGTTTTCTGGCCACACTAACCCCTCCTCTAAACTTTTAATTACGAAGTTTATTACTTCATCTAAACGTTCATTTTTATTTGCTAAATATAAATATCCAATCATAGCTTCAAATCCTGTTGCTTTCTTGTAAGAGGCAACACTAATTGAACGCCGATTTTTACTATGACTAGAATTTCTACCACGTTTATAATACGAAATCTCTTCTTCTGATAAAAAATCTTTTTTTAGTAAATAGTCAATAATTTGTGATTGACTTTCCCCACTTGTAAATTTAACTACAAACTTATGTAATTTATTAACATCTTGAAAACCTTTTCCTAAAATGTATTCACGTATTTTAAGTTCATAAATGGCATCACCAATATATGCTAATGATTCTCCATTATACAAAATCATAAAATACCTCTTTCGATAAGTATTGCACGATATTCATCAGCTTTGGCAAAATCTTTATTAGTTCTTGCTTCTTGCCACAAATTATATATTTCACGGTCAGCGCTAGATAATTTATGATATTCAAAAACAAAACCAAAGACATTTAAAATTTCTAATAAAGTATTAAATTTAATTGCTAATGTTAAATAAGCTTTAGAACGAATAGCTACATTAAGGTCTTTTACTAATTGTAAAATCAATGTATAAACATTTGGTGTGTTAAAATCGTCATTCATATGCTCTACAAATTCTGCAATAACTTTTTCGTCTTTTTCAGTTGTCACAATCATATTTAAATCTAATGCAAAACATGCTTGTAAATAAGCTCTTTTGATTTTTTCATAATCTTTAATATAACTTTCAAATAGTTCATCAGTAAAATTAACTTGATTACGGTAATTTTGCATTGAGATAAATAATCTGTATGGTAATGCTTTTTCTCCTAATTCATCAACAACAATGGTATTACCAAGTGATTTGCTCATTTTTTCACCATTAATACCTAAACGTCCAACATGCATAAAATATTTAGATAAATCTTTATGATGAACTGCACGATATTGCGCAATTTCATTTTCATGATGTGGAAATCTTAAATCAAATCCACCACCATGAATATCAATAGGTTCGTGGAAAATATCTTCAATCATACATACACATTCTGTATGCCATCCCGGTCTCCCTAATCCAAAAGGACTATCCCATCTTATACCTACTTCCGTTTTTTTCCATAAAGCAAAATCACTAGGATTTTCTTTTTTTGTATCAATATCGATCCTTACACCTGTATCCAATTGATCTAATTTTTGTTTACTTAATGCTCCATATTCATCTAATTTTGATACACGGAAATATACATCACCATCAACTGTATAAGCATACCCATCTTCAATCAACTTACTAATAAAATCAATCATTTGCTTCATATAATCAGTAGCATATGGCACATGATCAGGCAAAGTGCAACCTAATTCTTTTACATTTTTTAAAAACAAATCAGCAAAATGGTGTGCATAAGCTATTTCATCTTGATTATTTTTAATTGCACTGTCAATAATCTTATCATCAACATCAGTTATATTTGATGCATATGTAACTTCATATCCTAAATAAGTTAAATAACGTTTAACAATATCAAAAAAAACAACTGGTCTTGCATTTCCAATATGAATTTTGTTATATACTGTAGGCCCACACACATACATTGTAACCTTGCCATCTTTAAGTGGCTTAAAATCTTCAATTTTGTTTGATAACGAATTATAGATGCGTAATCCCATTTAAAAACACCTCAAAAATATTATATATTTTTTTATACACAAAAACAACTAAAGTTAAAAAAGAAAAATTAATTTTTTCCTTTTTATTAACATTTAAAAATTTTTATTAAAAACTATTAAGTTAGAAAAAATGCTTCCACAAGGAAGCATAATTTACCAATTTAAACTATTCAGCAGGATTAATTGTTACTGTTGTTTCATTTTTAACAGTTGCTTCTGCACCTTCTGTAGCAGGTTCATATTCTTTTACTAAAACTGTAACTATAGCTTTTACTAAGCAATCATTATATGTACTAACTTTATTAGCAACTAAATCAGGATTAGTAACAACTACTGCTTCATCTGCTGTAACATTAATAGTGTTTATTGATCCAGCCTTTACTTCGTATTCGCAATCAACAATCATTGATTTAGCAGGTGCGCCACCACCGTTTGTACCAACTAATAGACCAGCATTAACAGTTAAAGTTTCTCCATCTACTGTTGGAACATTATATGTTGTCACATCAAAAGTAACGCTTGATGTTGAATTTGATAATATAGATAAATCAGAAATCATCCATCCAATTAATCCACCAACATTAATTGTTTGAGCACCACCCTTTGTGAAATTAGAATTTAATGTAATAGTTCCTTCAGAACTGCAACTATCAATTAATGCACTATAATTTTTACCAACTAATCCACCAATTGAAGTTGGAACACCACAAGTACTACCTTCTAAATTAACATTAAGATTACCACTATATACAGCGTTATAGATATTTGGGATTTTAACAGTTACATCATTTTCTACTTTTGTCATTCTTTGAGCATTAACGGTAGAACCACAAATACCACCAACCACAGCATCAATAACTCCATTCACATTTATATCGGCACCTACATTAATATCACTCAATGTACCATTAGCAGCTAAATTACCAACCAAACCACCAACATTAACTAAATTTTTTGTATTATTAGTCGTTTTAACATTTAAAGATGAATTTGTAATAGTAATATCTTTAATTGTACCAGCACAATATCCAGCTAATAACCCGTAGTTAGATTGTTTTGAACTACTTAAACTCGTAGCGCGAGAAACATATACTTCAAATGAATCTAATGTTAAGTTAAAAATTTCTCCATCGGCACCAATATAACCAAATAAACCGTAATATTGACTTGATGATGAAACATGTACGTTATTTCCTTCATCGTCTTCATCTGCGACTTTAAAGTTTTTAATTGTCTTTCCGTTTCCATCAAAATGTCCTGTAAACGGACTTGAAACTGTAAACATAGGCGAAATACTTTTACCATTAAAATCAATATCAGCAACTAATTTAAAGTAACCGTCTTTAGCTTTTGCAACAATATTTGAAAAATCTTCATAACTATCAATGCTATATGGAGATTCCTCTGTACCCTCATCAGAAGTTTTAACATCTGTTTCAACCAACACAACTTTCTTACCATCATACCCTGCGTAAACTATCACAGAATATTCAGTGTCTGGTTCAAGACCTGTAAAAGTCAATTCGTATTCAGAAGTGCTACTAAAACTCAAACTCTTTGTACTAATAATTGAATCAGAACCCTTCTCAGAAATTGTTGCTTTTATTTCTGAATTTTCTAATTCTTCATCTTCATCTGATAGTGTTAAATCAAACACAATAGATTCACGCAATTCACTTACATTATCTACAGTAATACTGAACGTGTATTTAGAACCATCACATGCAACCATGAAAAGTGTAAATAATGCAAATAAGGTGATGTAAAATATTTTTTTCATATTTTATTTCCTCCAAAATTAATTTCTTTTTTTATTTATTCACAAGCAAATTATTATAAAATTTTTATTTTATAATTAGTTACAATCTAAATTGTATCATTACTAAACCCAAATTGCAAGAAAAAAAGAAACCTCTTTCAAGGCTTCTTCAATAACAAAATTACTTCTTATATCCGTTTGGATTTTTCTTTTGCCAATTCCATGCATCTCTACACATATCATTGATATCATATTTAGTTTTAAATCCAAGTTCTTTATATGCTTTTTCACCAGATGCATAACAAGTAGCGATATCACCAGGGCGACGTTCTTTAATTTCATATGGAATTTTGAATCCACAAGCTTTTTCCATAGCTGCATGAACTTGTAAAACACTATAACCATTTCCTGTACCCAAGTTATAAACAACTAATCCACAATCAGAGAATAATTTATCTAAAGCTAATACATGTCCATAAGCTAAGTCACAAACGTGAATATAATCACGAACACCAGTTCCATCAACTGTATCATAGTCATCACCAAATACACCTAAAGCTTTTCGCTTACCAATAGCTGTTTGAGTAATATATGGAACAAGATTATTTGGAATACCATTTGGATCTTCACCAATCAACCCACTTGGATGAGCTCCAATCGGATTAAAATATCTTAATAAAGCGATATTTTTGCCTTCATTAACTTTAGAATAATCTCTTAACATATCTTCAATCATCAACTTAGTTCTACCATATGGATTAGTAACTTTTAAATCAAATGTTTCATAAATTGGAACGCTAATTGGATCCCCATAAACAGTAGCACTTGATGAGAACACTAAATTATTACATCCATATTTTTCCATTAATTCAATTAAGTTTAATGTTGAAATTAAATTGTTTTGATAATACATTAAAGGTTTGCTAACAGATTCACCTACTGCCTTTAATCCTGCAAAATGGATTACTGCATCAATTTTATTTTCTTTAAACACTTCTTCAAATTTTTCATAATCACAACAATCAACATTATAAAATTTTAAATCTTTATTTGTAATTTGTTTTACTCTTACCAATGATTCTACACTAGAATTACATAAATTGTCTACAACAATAACATTATATCCTCTTTCAAGTAATTCAACACAAGTATGTGATCCAATGTATCCAGCTCCACCAGTAACTAAAATATTTTTCATATATTTTTCTTCCTTTCGCTTAATATTTAATATACCATTGATATTTTATATCAAAAGTTTTATAAAGTAAATTATTATACAACATAAAAATAACATAATTTGTTAATTCTTTGGTGTAGGAACACCATCAACATAACTCCAATCATTTTTGTTGTAAACGTTTTTAGCATAGCGAGATATATTTCCATAATTTAAACCACCAGGAACAAATTCTAAACTAGAAGCATTATAAATAGTAGTTAACGATGTACAATTAGCAAAAGCAAATTCGCCTATAGAACTAATATTTTTGGACACTATAATTGTCTGTAGAGCAGTACAACTATGAAATGCATAACTCAAAATTGTTGTAACACTATCGGGAATTTTAATAAATGATAATTTACTACTTCCGTAAAAAGCATACTTATCAATTGTAGTAATAGTTTCCGGAATATTTGTTTCTTTACACCCAACTACCAAAGTATTAGTTGCGGTTTTTATAACTGCATTGCAATTATTTCTTGAATCGAACACAGAATTTTTAGGGCTAACATTAATCGACTCTAGATTAGGTAAATTACAAAAAGCATATTTATCGATTTCTTTTATTCCGTTCCCTAGATAAATACTTTTTAAATTATTACATCCACTGAAGGCGTAAGCAGATATCCGTTTAACACTAGATGGAATAGTAACACTTACAATGCTATATCCGGGCATATCATCTTTAATGGCCATAAATGCTCCTTCCGCTATTTCTTCTACAGGAAGATTATTATATTTTGCAGGGATTACAACATCATCAACAGATTCGGTCAAACCTGAAACTAAATAATATGAACCATCTTCTGAAAGCATATACTCTAATTGTTCTGTTATTTCAAGTTTAGTCCATTTAGCGTACAAAGTAACATTTGAATTAAGAATAGTCCCTTCTATTGCTTTTATAGTAAATTTATCATCTAAGTACCAACCATCAAACCTATACCCGTCTTCTTCTAATAGAGGAAGTATTTCAGGTAAGAGATTTGTTTCTATTATTTTTTCTACTTTTTCACCGTATTCGCCATTATTATATGTAATCTCGTATTTCAACACATCATCATTTTCTTTATCATTATTATCTAAATTACAAGAACATAGCACGAAAATCATCATCCAAAAAATTAATAATTTCATAGCAAGTAATCACCTCTTCTTCTCTATCTTAATTATATTACTTATTCAACCAAATTCAAATAAAAAAACCCTGAGTAACGGACTCTCAGAGTTTTTATTATTCCATATGAAACTTTTGATAAACAGTAAATTAACGTTTAGAGAATTGTGGAGCTCTACGTGCTGCCTTAAGACCATATTTCTTACGTTCTTTAGCACGTGGGTCACGTGTTACTAAACCTGCTGGTTTTAATGTTTGACGGTAATCAGGGTTAACTTCCATTAATGCACGAGTAATACCTAAACGGATTGCTCCTGCTTGGCCACTCACACCACCACCATTAACATTTACATAAATGTCAAATTTAGTAGTATTTTCTGTTAATTCAAGTGGTTGTAATACATCTAATCTTAATGCTGCTACTGGAATATAGTCTTCGAATGAACGGCCATTAATTGTAATAACACCAGTACCTGCTGTTAAATAAACACGCGCTACTGAACTTTTACGACGACCTACTGCATTGTATTGAACTTTTGTTTTTGCCATTGTTATTTCCTCCTATTAACCTTTAATAACTAATACTTCAGGTTTTTGAGCTTGATGTGGATGTTCATTACCTGCATATACAAATAATAAACTTCTCATTTGATCACCTAATTTAGTGTGAGGTAACATACCATAGATAGCTTTTTCAACCATTCTAGTTGGATATTTTGCCATCATATCTTTTGCAGTTAAAGTTCTTAATCCACCGTTGTATTCTGAATGAGAATAATATAATTTGTCATTCCATTTGTTGCCTGTTAAAACAACTTTGTCAGCATTGATTACAATTACGTAATCACCACAATTTACATGTGGAGTGTAATAAGGTTTCCCTTTACCACGAAGTACAGAAGCAACTTGAGTTGCTAAACGACCTAATGTTAATCCTGTTGCATCAACAACATACCATTTTTGATTTACTGTTTGACTGTTTGCCATATAAGTTTTCATTTTTTGTCCTCCTTAATTTATTAAGGGCATTGTGGAATTTTTAATGTACCTTTAATATGATACTTTATCTAACAATTATTGTCAATTACTTTTTAAATTTATTTAATCGAGTAGAGAAAATTGATTTTCCTTCTCACACCACCACATCGTGCCGTTCGGCAATGGGCGGTTTGACTTTGCATATTA
>CAZSIA010000027.1:0-11113 GCA_964606905.1 uncultured Anaeroplasmataceae bacterium
TGTCTAATTGATTATATTAAATAAAAAAAGTATAATAAAACTATGAAATATTTCGTAACTTTATTATACGAATAAAAAAACAGGATGGATATTAAGTTTTAATACACTTAAAAATCCATCCTTTTTACATATAAAGTTATTAGCAGAAACATACATTGAAGGTTTGTTATGCAAAACATACATAGTTATTTGTAGTGTTACACTAACATACACGATTATTTAATATATCTTTTTTTATTTAATTTTTAATTCTTCACAAATTTCTGTTAAATTAAGTTTATGTTCTGTAAATTTCATATCAACTAAATCATCATCGTCATAGCGAGGAATAATATGCATATGATAATGCATTACAGTTTGACCAGCTTTTGTACAATTATTGTTTAGCAGGTTGAGCCCTGCTATGTTTGGAATAACTTTTTTATAATGATTTGAAATTAATGTTACAACACTAAATAAATGTTTTGCAATTTCAGTGTCTAGATCAAAAATGTTTTCGTAATGTGTTTTTGGCATTACTAATGTATGACCATAAGTCGCTTGAGAAAGATCTAGGATTGCTAAAACTTTATCATCTTCATAAATTTTACACGAATTAAATTCACCGCTAATTATTTTACAAAATACACACATGTTTATAAATTCACCTCGAATTTATTATAACACGATTATAGTTATTTTGTAATTGTTTGTTGGTATGGATAGTAATAATTTATTTCTTCATCAAATGTGATATAGTCTAAATAAATAGAAAGTAATAAATATCGAGTGCCTGTTTGTGGATCGCTGATAATTATATGATCTTTTCCTGCAGCTTCTAGTTTTCCTTTAAATATTTTTGAGCCCCATTGAGAGTTTTCAAAGTTCATGTATACACTAACCATTTTACCTAAATTTAATCTTAGGATATTTTCGATGTATGATTGTTCGTCTTGAAATTGTGGTTGTTGTGGTTGTGGTTGTTGTGGTGGGTACATTGGATAATATGGTTGAGCATATTGTGGGAATTGGTAATAATTCATCATTTTTTTGCCTCCTTAATAACAGTTTTCGTTACGGTCTGGTTCGTAAAAGCAATGGCTTTTATAATATCCTACATTATATTGACCGTACCAAGTTGTTCTGCATGCTTCTCCGAAAGGATTATAAAACCATAGTGAACGTGTTGCGGGAGCGAATCTTTCACCATTAATTACTCTTTTTGCTAGAGTTTTGTCTATTTCTCTAGCTGCTTGATAAAAATATGATTTATGTGTTGCTTCAAATCCGCCTGGTGATTGGAATACCATTTTCTCGATTGTATTGATGTTTTTAAAGTCTAAACATCTAGCTCTTACACGATTGATTCCTACATTTCCTACTAATAACATTCCTTTTTTACCATCGCCTTCAGCTTCTGCACGCATTAATCTAGCTAAAAGCCCTAATTCTTTATTTGTATATTTTACGACTGCTATAATATTTCACCTCTACGATTAAATAATATGTTTTTATTATGATATTTATGCTTCTTTAAACTTTACTTAAATTGATTTTAAGTATATAATTAATGAGGAAAGAGAGATGAATTGAGATGGAAAAAATGGTTCCAGTAGGTATTAGCGCACATCATATCCATTTATCTAAGGAAGATTTCAACACATTATTCCCAGGCCAAGATGATTTAACTTTCTTTAAAGAATTAAGTCAACCAGGTCAATATGCTGCAGTTGAAAAATTAGATGTTGTTAGCTTAGATCCTAAAGGTAAAGTGATTTCTGGTGTTAGAATTTTAGGTCCACTTCGTCCAGAAAGTCAAGTTGAATTATTAAGAAGTGAATGTACAAAATGTAAAATTAATGGTCCTGTTCGTTCTTCAGGAGATACTAAAGGTAGCGGTGCTGTAAAATTAGTTAATCCAGCTAATGGTGCTGAAGTAATTTTAAATGAAGGTGTAATCGTTGCTGATAGACATATCCATTTTTCAGTTGAAGATGCTTTAAAATATGGTGTTGTTGATAGACAAGTTGTAAGTGTAAAAGTAGGCGGAAGAAAAGGCGGAGTTATGAATGAAGTATTATGCCGTGTTAGTCCTAAATTTGCATTAGACTTCCATATCGATGTTGACGATGCTGCTGCATTTGATTTAAAACAAGGCGATTTAGTAGAAGTAATTTTATAATAAGTAGAGGTTCAGTTGTATGATTTGCAATTGAACTTTTTTTCAGCAATTAAATGTTGAGAAATATATTATTTTTATAAAGTTTAAATAAAAGTTTATATATTTTAGTTTTTTTAATTATAATTTATTATTTTACTTTTAAAAGTTTATAAATATGTTATAATTAATTGCAAAGTTAATTTTGAAGGAATGTGATGTTGTGAATAAATATAATATTTCAAAGGCCAGTGAACTTTTAGGAGTAAGTGCTCAAACACTGCGTAACTGGGATAAAAATAATATATTAAAGCCAAGTTTTATCAGTGATAAAGGTTATCGTTATTATACTGAGGATGATTTAGCTAGTTTTTTATATAATAGTTATAAATTTGATAAATTAGAAAAGACTAAGGTGTTTAGAGATCCTTTATATGGAAATATTGAAGTGAAATATAAAATTATTTGGGATTTAATTGATACAAGAGAAGTTCAAAGATTGCGTAGAATTCGCCAACTAAGTGGTGTTTCGATGGTTTTTCATACTGCGGAGCATTCTCGTTTTGGGCATGCATTAGGAACATATCATATTGCAAATAGAATGTGTAATGAAGTAGTTGATTTAAAAAATATTTTAAAAGAATATGAAAAAATTGTATTTTTATGTGCGGCTTTACTTCATGATGTTGGACATGGTCCTTATTCACACGCTTTTGAACATGTTTTTGGATTGAAACATGAATTGGTTACTTGTCAAATGATTGAAGATAAAAATACAGAAGTTAATAAAGTTTTAGTTAAATATCCAACTCTTGCTTCTGATGTCGCTGGAATTATTCGTCATGATGGGAAGTTTCCTTTGATTGAATCTTTAATAACTAGTCAGTTAGATGTTGACAGATTAGATTATTTAAATAGGGATGCACATTTTACCGGGGCTACTTATGGTGTGGTTGATGTTGATAGACTTATTAGAATTATGCGGATTGTTGATGGACAAATTTGCTATAATGATAAAGGAGTTCATGCAATAGAAAACTACTTAATGAGTAGATATCATATGTATTGGCAAATTTATTATCATCCAGTAGCTAGAAGTTATGAAATCATTTTGGAGTCTGTTTATAAAAGAATTAAAGATTTGATTTTAGAAGGAAAGAAAATAGAAGCGGATGTTAAGAGTTTGATTAATGTATTTAAAAATAAAGATTTAGAAAGTTATATTGATATTGACGATACTTATGTCAATGGTATGATAAAACAATTGACAAAGTCTAAAGATGTTATTTTAAATGATTTATGTAATGCGTTTATGAACAGAAGATTATTTAGTTATATTCATTTAAAGGAAAATGAAGAAAATAATATTATTGACTTTTATAAGAGTGATGAGGTTTTGTTTGGTTATTATTATAAAGAAGATTATGTTTCACAAGTTGCTTATTTAACGTATTTAAATTATGATAATGAATTTGATATTAATAATATTTTAATAAAAAAAGATAATGAATTAGTACCGTTAGAAGAGTTTTCCCCAATTGTAAAGGGATTACTTCATAGCGGAACAAAAAAAGAAACAAGAATCTTTTATGGAATAAAAAATAACGGAGTAAAGAGTTATGTATAATGAAGTGATAGTTGTTGAAGGTAAAAACGATAAAGCACGTATTTTAGCCATTTTTCCGAATTTACATGTGATTACAACTAATGGTAGTGAAATAAGTAATGAAACATTAGATATGATTGAAGAATTATCTAAAAATCATAAAATCATTTTGTTTTTAGACCCAGATTATCCAGGCGAAAGAATTAGAAATATTATTTTAAATAGGGTTCCTGATTGTGAGAATGTTTTTATTAAGAAAAGTAAGGCAATTGATGAAAGAAAACATAAAGTTGGAGTAGAACATGCGAGTGTAGAGGACATTAAGGATGCCTTAGAACACCGTATAAGCTTTAAAAAAGATATAGTTTGTCTAAATACAGTCGATTTATATTCATTAGGGCTTATAGGTAAAAGTGATAGTGTATTACGAAGAAGTTATTTATCTAATAGACTTCATATTGGAAATCCAAATGGAAAGACCTTGTTAAAGAGATTGAATTTCTTACAAATGACATATGAGAGTGTGGAGGAAATTTTAAATGAAAAAAATTGGAACAGTTAATAAGACAAAAGAGATCTTAGAAGCTAATGGCTTTTTTATGAAAAAGAAGTTTGGTCAAAATTTTTTAATTGATCAAAATATTTTGGCTAGTATTGTTAGTAAGGCGGAAATTAATAAGCATGTTAATGTTATTGAAATTGGTCCAGGAATAGGTTCTTTAACAGAACATTTATTAGAAGCTGCTAATCATGTTATTTCATATGAGATTGATAATTCTTTAATTCCAATTCTTTCTGAGGAGTTTTCTTTATATGATAATTTTACATTAATTAATCAAGATATTTTAAAGGCCGATATTAAAAGTGATATTAAGAAGTATTTTAATAATGATTATCCTGTTTATGTGGTAGCCAATTTACCTTATTATATAACTACACCAATTATTATGCATTTGCTTGAAAATGTTGAAGAAATTAAAAAATATGCGGTTATGGTACAGTTGGAAGTGGCTGATAGAATTGTAGCTAATAAAGGTGGAAAAGATTATAACAATTTAACTATTGCGATTGGTTATCGTGCTAAAACATATAAGGCAATTAATGTTAGTAGAAATGTTTTTATGCCTAAACCTAATGTCGATAGCGCTGTAGTTATTTTTGATATTTATGATGAAAAACCATATAAAGTTAATAATGAAAAATTCTTCTTTGAACTTATTCGTAAAGCTTTCGCTAATCGTAGAAAGACATTGGTTAATAATTTGAGTCAAGGCTATAAAATTAGTAAAGATGAAATTACTACCATATTAGAAGAGTTAAATATTAGTATTACTATCAGAAGTGAAGCATTAAGTATTGAACAATTTACAGTGTTAAGTGATATGTTAGAAAAAAGGCTTAAATAAGCGAAAAATTTCTTGCCTAGTTATATTGAACTGTTTTGAATATAATATACTGGTGAAGAAATGTTTAAAGTAAATGATTGTGTAAGTAGAACATCTTATAATCATGATATTATATTTAAAATTATTATGATTGATAATGATGTTGCAACATTAGAAGGATATGAAAAACGGCTTGTTGCAAATGCGCCTTTAGCTGATTTAGTTTTTGTTAATGTGGATAAAATTAATGAAGCGATAGAACAAACTAATGACAGGATTAAAGGAATAAAAAAACTATCAAGATATAAACTTCATATGACAGGTAAGATACTACATATTGATGCTGATAAAGATTATCTTGAAAAGTGTCTTAAGTTATATGAAGAGCTATCACTTCCTGCTTATGGTGTGCATCTTAATGAGTCCTCAATAAAGACGCATATCTTAGAATTAATTGAACAATTAGATCCAGATATTGTTATATTGACTGGGCATGATTCTTATAATAAAAAGGGTTTGAAAGATTTAAATAATTACCGAAATACAACTGATTATGTAGAAGCAGTTAAAAAAATTAGAAAGCATTATAGTAAAGACCATGTTTTTGTTTTTGCTGGGGCATGTCAATCTAATTTTGAAGCTATTATGGCAAGTGGTGCTAATTTTGCTTCAAGTCCTAAAAGAGTTAATATTGATGCTTATGATCCTGCAATTGTAGCTATCAAAGCTTCGACTACTCCTTTTAATCAGATTATTGATATCGAAGAGATAAAAGATATTTTAGATTCGAAGAAAAATGGAATAAGTGGCGTTGAATCATATGGAAAGATGCGGTTATTTTTGTAAAGTGTGGTGTTATTAATGGTTAGAGAAAAAGCATATGCAAAACTTAATTTATCGTTAAAAGTTCTTGGTAAGATGGAAAATGGATTTCATGAATTAGAAACTATTATGGTTCCTATTGTGGATTTATATGATGAACTATATTTTGAAGAAAATAATAGTGATGAATTTGTAATTCTCGGTTGTGAAATAGAAAATAATAGCATATTAAAAGCGGCTAAAGCTTTTCAAAATAAATATAACACTAAAGGAGCAAATATACGTTTAGTTAAACGTATTCCACTTGAAGCCGGACTTGCTGGTGGAAGTGCTGATTCAAGTGCCACTTTAAGAGGATTAAATAAGTTATTTAATTTAAATCTTTCTTTATCTGAACTTTATTCGCTTGCTTGTGAACTAGGTAGTGACAATGTATTTTGCTTGTATAACAGGGCTGCTATATGTAGTGGACGGGGAGAAAGGCTAGAATTTATTGATTTTGATTTTTCTTTTGAAGTAATATTAATTAAGCCAGATTTTGGGCTGTTGACAAAAGATGTTTTTAATAACTTAAAACATTTAGATAATAAGAGAGATAAAGATTTAATTTTGAAAGCTTTAAAAATGAATGATTTAGAATTATTAGATGAAAATATATTTAATGATTTATTAGTTTCTGCTTTAGATTTAGAACCAGAACTTGCACAAATTAAGAATTTAATTGAAAGAAGTGGATTTAGATGTCACATGAGTGGGTCTGGAACTACTTTATATCTAATTTATAATAAAAAATTAACAGAAAGTTTAAAAATAGATGAAATTGAATACGTTTACTTAAGTAAACATTTAATAAAAAACGCTCTAAATGATTGAATAAAAAATAATTAAGGTTTATAATTTTTAATGTAATTAAAATATGGAGTTTAGGGAGTAAGGAAAATGCCGGAATTATTAGGAAAGAAAATTAAATTATTTACATTATCTGCTAATCGTGAGTTAGCAAAGGAAATCGCTGATTCTATTGGTGTTGAATTAGGAGAATGCGAAGTTAAACGCTTTATGGATGGTGAAGTTAACGTTTCAATTAAAGAAACTGTTCGTGGTCATCATGTTTTCGTTGTACAACCAACAACTAATCCAGTTAATGAAAATTTGATGGAATTATTAATTATGTGTGATGCCTTAAAACGCGCAAGTGCAAGAAGCATTAATTTAATTATTCCATATTATGGTTATTGTCGTCAAGATCGCAAGAGCCGCAGTAGAGAACCAATTACTGCTAAATTAGTTGCTGATTTACTTCAAAGTGCTGGTGCATCTAGAGTTATTGCTATGGATTTACATGCACCACAAATTCAAGGGTTCTTCAATATTCCAATTGATAATTTCTTAGGATTGCCAATTTTAGTAAATTATTTATTGGATAAAAATTTAGAAAATGTTGTAGTTGTTTCACCTGATCATGGCGGAGCTGTTAGAGCTAGAGAATTTGGAAAAGTTTTAGAAGCACCAATCGCTATTATTGACAAACGTCGTCCTGAACCAAATAAAGCTGAAGTTATGAATATTATTGGGGATGTTAAGGATAAAACTTGTATTTTAGTAGATGATATTTGTGATACAGCTGGTACTTTAACTGCTGCTGCTACTGCACTTATTAAAAATGGTGCAAAAGAGGTTTACGCAGCTTGTACTCATGGATTATTAAGCGGTCCTGCACTTCAAAGAATCATTGATTCTCCTATTAAAGAAATGATTATTACTAATACAGTTAGATTACCAGAAGAAAAGAAGCATAAAAAAATTGTGCAACTTTCTGTTGGTACACTTTTAGGACATGGTATTTTAAAAATTCTTTCTGATGAACCTCTTTCTGGATTATTTACTTACAATTACGATAAAGACAAAAGAGAACTTTTATAAAAGGTGATTTTTATGAAATTGATTGTTGGTCTAGGAAACCCTGGAAAACAATATGAATTAACTAGACATAATGTAGGTTTTTTATGTTTAGATAGTTTAAAAGAAAAATATGATTTAACATTTAAGCTAGATTCAACGTTTAATGCGATGGTAGCTACTAAAATTATTGGTGGAGAAAAGTGTGTGTTTGTAAAGCCGCAAACATATATGAATCTTAGTGGTGAGGCTGTAGGTAAAATTTTAAAATATTTTAAAATAGATGTTTTAGATTTACTTGTTATTTATGATGATATGGATATTCCTTTAGGTGCATTACGTTTAAGAGAAAAGGGTAGTGCGGGTGGTCATAACGGAATAAACAGTATTATTCCGCATGTAGGAACACAAGAATTTAAAAGAATTCGTGTTGGTATTTCCTCAAATATGAGTATTGACGCTAAGGATTATGTTCTAGGTCGTTTTAGTAAAGAAGAACAAATTACGCTTAGCTTAATTAAGGATAAAGTAGTTAGCGCTATAGACGAATTTGTTAGTGGTAAACCATTTACAATTATAATGGGTAATTATAATGGAGTATTAATATAAAAGAAGCTGATAAAAATGATTTTGAACTATTTGTTGAGCTGTTCGAAAATTAATAAAGCGATATCTAACGATGTCATTAGAATTTCAAACAGCAACAAAAATTTTAATATTTATCAAATTGCATCCGACTATTTAAAAAATAATCGGATGATTTTTGTCGTCTTGCCTACCTTGTTTGACGCGCAAAAATATTATGATGCGTTAACAAATATTTTAGCGGAAGATAAAGTTTTGTTTTATCCAGTAGATGATATGGGATTAGCTAGTCAGTTTATTTCATCTAATGAATTTAAATATGAAAGGATCAATACGATTTTATCTTTACTAAATGAAGAGGTTAAGGTTGTTGTTACGACAGCTAATGGTGCGATATATAAAAATTTAGATATAAAGATTTGGAAAGAAAATATTATTAAGTTTAAAATAGGTGAAACTTATGATATCAAAGAAATTCGCAATCTTTTAGTTAAATTTGGTTATGTGTGTAAAAGTACTGTTACAAGTACTGGTGAGTTTTCTTTTAGAGGAAGTATTATCGATTTATTTCCATTAAATTATGATAATCCGATACGTTTAGATTTTTTTGATAATGAGTTAGAAACGATTAAATTATTTAGTGCGGAAACTCAAAGAACGATTTCAAAGATAAGTGAATTTACTTTATTTCCATTAATTGAACTTCTTTATTCTGATGAAGAGGCTAAAAGGGCGATTGGGGTATTAAAAGAAAAGATTAATGTTGCTGATAAAAATGAAGTTGAATTAATTTACAAAGATATTAATAAAATTGAAATGAGAACAGAAGTTGAGACACTTCAAGGTTATATTGATTTATTTAGTTCATCATCAAGTATTTTAGATTTTGCTTTTGATAAAGTTGTTTATGTTATTAATGAAGATAAGATAAATTCTTTACATGCGAAAACTTTTGATGATATTTATAAACATTATGATACTGTTGGATTAAAAGCAACAAGACAGTATTTACCTTTTATTGAACGTGAAGATTTTTTTAATCTTTATAATTGTAAGTATATTGATTCATTGGTTGAACATAAAGACTCATATCATATTAATGTTGAAGAGATTGCTAATTTTTATGGGAATTATTCGCTTATTGTGAAAGATATTACTAAAAGATGGCATAAAACACATGTTATATTATCTATTTCTTCTTTAGATAAATTGAAAAGATTAAAAGAATATTTTTTGGAAAATAAAATTAAATATCAGACTATACCTGATTTATCTTATTTAGATTATGATTGTGTAAATATTATAAATGAAGAGTATATTTTAGCTCTTTCAATTCCAGAAGATAACATTTATATTTTAAGTGAAAATGTGATCTTTTCTAGTTCGGTTGAAAGAACAAAAATCCGCTATAAGTCGACGTTTTATGAAGCTAAGAAGATTTCTAAATATGACGAATTATCACCAGGTGATTATGTTGTGCACGCAAATCACGGAATAGGTATATATGATTCTATTAAGATGATGGAATTAAGTGGAGTAAAACGTGATTATATTAAAATTAATTATGCCGGAACTGATTCGTTATATATTCCAATTGAACAATTAGGACTGATAAAAAAATATAATGGAGCGGCTGGCAGTGTTCCTCAACTTACTAAATTAGGTTCTGGTTCATGGGGGAAAGCTAAGGCTAAAGTTAAAGAAAAAATTTTAGAATTAAGTAAGAAACTGATTGAACTATATGCTTTAAGAGAAGAAGCTTTGGGGTATGAATTTAGTCCAGATTCAACTGAACAAGTTGAATTTGAAAGTGAATTTGCCTATGATGAAACTCCTGATCAAATTATGGCGATTAATGCTGTCAAGCGTGATATGGAGTCTAAACGCGTTATGGATCGTTTGATTTGTGGAGATGTTGGTTTTGGTAAAACGGAAATTGCGCTTCGTGCTTCATTTAAAGCAGTGATGGATGGTAAGCAAGTTTGTTATTTAGCTCCTACAACTGTCTTGACTCGACAACACTATCATACTTTTAAAGATCGCATGGAAAAGTATGGGGTGCGAGTTGAGCTTTTAAATCGTTTTGTTAGTACTAAAACAAAAAATAAAATTTTAAAGGATTTAGCTTTTGGTACTGTTGATATTTTAATTGGGACGCATCGTGTTTTAAGTGATGATGTTAAGTTTAAAGATTTAGGATTACTTATCACCGATGAAGAACATCGTTTTGGGGTAATGCATAAAGAGAAAATTAAAGAAATGAAAATTAATGTTGACTCTTTAATGTTAACTGCCACACCTATTCCTAGAACACTTCAAATGTCTTTGATTGGTATTAAGGAATTATCGATGATTGAAACTCCTCCTAAAAATCGTTATCCTATTCAAACATATGTTACTCCTCGACATGACTCGATTATAACTGAGGCAATTGAAAGAGAATTATTGAGGGGAGGTCAAGTATTTTACTTATATAATTTTACTGAGGATATTGCGGATGTTGCAGTTAAAATTAGTAAGATGGTACCTGAGGCTAGAGTTTGTTATGCGCATGGTAAAATGGATAAATATAAATTAGAAACAATTATTACCGATTTTATTGATCATAAATATGATGTTTTAGTTTCAACAACAATTATTGAAACAGGAATTGATATTCCAAATGCTAATACTTTAATT
>CAZSIA010000028.1:0-11075 GCA_964606905.1 uncultured Anaeroplasmataceae bacterium
TAGCACTACTACAACCACTAAACAAATCATCTTTTAAGTATTCAGTATCATCGTGAAGAATAATTTCAGTAATTGTTTTATCAACAACTTCATATGCAACTGAATACGGATTTGTTCTTGAAGCTAAATATTTAACTCCATTATATGTTGTGAACTCATTATATACTCCAACTTCTTTTTCATAAGTATAATTATTAAGAATAAGTCCACCTGCAGTATCAAATCCTTCTTCAACATAATAAACGTCATCACCAATTATTAAATTATTAATAGTTAATGTATCATAATATGTTTCATTACTACTATCATAATCACGTTCAAAACTTGAAGCAAAAATACATCCACCATTAATTGTTAAAGATTCAACTTCTACTAAAAATGAACCAAAAGTAAATTTGAAATCAACATCAGCAGGAATTAACGAATATGAAGCACCTAAAAATGGTATAGATATTGTCTTCAATGTACTTGCTGCAAGAGCTCTTTCGCCCATATAAGAAACAGAATTTGGAACATTTATTTCAACTAAACTTGTAGCAGCAAAAGCTTGTAGTCCTATTTCTTCTAATCCTTCATGAAGTACAACATTTGTCAATGATTTAATACCGTAAAAAGCATTATTACCAATTACTTTAACAGATTCAGGTATATCAACTAAAGTAATTTTGGAATTATTATAATGTTCTGCAGCAAATGCATAATCTCCAATTATTTCTAAATTCTCTGATAACACTAATGATTCGTAATAGTAAATTTCAGCAAAAGCGTAATCACCAATATAAGTAATTGAATTTGGAATTACAATATTTGCAAAATCATTATATGCAAAAGCATAATCTCCAATTTTTGTAATATTTGATGTAAGAGGTAAACTAGTTAAATCACAACCATAGAATAAACCATTTGGTATTTCTGTAATATTAGTTGGAAGTGTAAAACTTGTTAAATTAGTATTTGCAAAAGCATATTCACCAATATAAGATAATTTTGAATCGGCAGGGAATGTAACACTTACCAAGTTTTGACATTCATAGAATGCATATTCTTCAATAGTAGTAACACTACTTGGGAAAGTAATAGATTTTAAACTTACAAATCCATCAAATAAACGTTCTTTTACAGTAGTAACTCCCTCAGGAATAACAAGGTTACCATCAAAAGGAATTTGGTTAGTATCAGCATCTAAAACAAGGAACACTTCTCCACTATTATTTGATCCTTTTTTTAATAAACCATTTGAAGATAGTGAAAAATCTAAATTAAGCCAATCACTAACATCACCATAAAAGTATATCGTTACATCATGATTAAATGTTGATGGGAAAGGTGTACCACTAATAGTAACATTAGGGTATAAATAAAGATTTTCTAAAGATTTAATAGAGCCACCTGATAAATATTCAACAGTTTTTGGTAATTTTAAAGTTACGATTGATGTTCCACCAAATGCAGTACAATAAACAGATGTAACACCTTCTGGAATAGTAATATCAACTAAACTTGTACAATTTGCAAACATACTTTCAGGAACTACTCTTAAATTCTTAGGCAATTGAACCTTAGAAAGAGCTGCACAATTTCTAAAACATCCAGAACCAATATTATAAACAGAATCAGGAATAACAATAGTTTCAAGCAAACTACATCCATCAAAACAATTTTGATCAATAGAATATAATCCATCAGAAAGTTCAATTGAATTCAAACTACTACATCCTGAAAATGCTTTAGTAGGAATAGAATAATAATTACTACCAATTCTAACTTCACTAATATTAGAACAATTTGTAAAGCATCCTAAACTCGCATTGTCTACTAATGCATCGCGTACAACTACAGTAGTTAAACTTGATGGTACATATGTAGTATTTTCAGATACTGATGAAGCTCCAAAGATATAGCCAAAATTATTATTTAAATCACTTTCAGATGCATAGTAATCATCTATTTTGTTTCCTACAAACGGAATCGTTATTTCAACTAAGTTTGACAATAGTAAAGCTCCTTGTTCAATCGTTGTAATTGAACTAGGTATTTCTAATACTTTTACATCATCAGAAAAAATACTTCCGCTCAACAACTTCGTGATCTTATATATTTTTCCCTCATAATAACCATAAACTGGAATTTCAAGTTGCGTTTCGATTGTATTGAAAGATTTAATCGCTAAAGTATTATCATCTTCTAATTGGAATGAAAACCTTTCATCGACAAAATTTACAAACAAATCTAAATTCCTTAATTCATTTGGTCTAATAGTTTCATTAGGAAAATATACATTATAACTTCCTCTTTCTTGATAATAACAAACAGTAGCTGTATGTTCATCTACTACAAGTGTTGCAGGTAAAGTTATATCAACATAGTAATTAATTGCCTCTTGGTATAATATTACATTATTAATATTATAAATTCTCAAGAAATATTCACCATGTGACCATTTTGCTTTTAAAGTAATATCTGTTTCATATGTAAATTCTTTAGAAGTAACTAGATGATTACCATAATACCATCCATCAAAAGTAAATCCTGCTTTTGTAGGAACAGGTAATACAAATTCATCACCATAAGTTAAATCAATATGTGAAACATTTAAGTATGCACCATCAGTATTTAAGAATATTGTATATACGATTTTTGTAGAGTAAGCATATACTTTTAAATCAGAATAAACTTCACTACCATCATAATCCCATGTGTATTCGTAATGTTCAAATAAAGGTAATTCAGGGAAAGTGAAATCAGTAATAACACATCCATCTTTAAACGCATAATAAGTTTCAACATATACAACTTCATCTAAATGTACATAATAGAACTCGATATCATGATATTTTCCATCTTTTACAATAGAGAGTGTCGCAGATAAAGGTTCAGGTGTATTATAGTTAAGATTTTCACCACTAAATGTAAATGTAAATGTATATACACCTGCAGCACTATATCTTCCATAGTCGCTTGATGTATAAGTAATTCCTGAAGGTAAAGTAAAATAAGAATTTCCGTTTAGTTTTAAAGATAAATCGTGTGTATTACCATCATACGAGAATTCTTCATCTTCTAAAGTTACATTTAAATCTGCTTTCTTAATTACTAATTTTCCTTCTACTGTTATATCAACATTATAGTTTCCAGTTGAATCGAAAAATGAAGCGACAACAGTATGTGTACCTGCATTGCATTGAGAATTATTATCATATTTTACAGTAATACATGAAGGTATTGAATCTTCAGCAATATAAATTGATTTATTAATACCGTCATATGTGAATTCATTTTCAACAAAGACAGGGTTAATTTCAGCTTTATTAATTACCATTTTACCTTCAATATTATTAACTTGCTTATAATTATTATTTGAGTGAGTAAATGTAGCTACAATCTTATATTCTCCAGCATTCTTAACTTCAGAAACTAAAGAATCATTTTGATAATATTGATAACTTACTTCTACTCCTTCTGGAAGTTCACCCTCAACTGCACTAGTATGATCATTTCCGTCATATGTTGCATTATAATAAGGGAATTTTATATTACTCATATCATAATCAGCTGGAGTAATTTTAAGTGTTGAAGTCATAGATGGAATTTCATTATGATTACTATCTCCTACAAATAATACAACCACATTATAAGTTCCTACATTAATTGCCTCATTTACAATAGTATTATTTGAGTAATAGATATAATTATTAACACTTACTCCTTCTGGTAATTCACCACTTACCATAAGTGTCTTACTATTTCCATCATAAACAACACTTGATTCGGCAAACGTTACATTACTCATATCATAATTTGCTTTATCAATAGTCATATATATTATATAAGAATAATCATTATAATTGCCATTTGTATCAGTTAAAGTTACAGTTACAGGATAAGTTCCAGCATTAACTTGTTCAGTATATTTAAAACTTGCAACCACACTACTGATGTATGTTGATTTTAAAGCAACTTCTTTTGCAGTTCCATCATAAGTAAATGTATCATTATAAGTAAAATTACCATTTGATACAATTAAATCAGCTTTTACAATTGTTAATGTAGCAGTTAAAACTTTTGTTTCATAATATTGGCTTTCTATTGTTGCTGTTACTGTATAGTTTCCTACTTCAGTTTGACTATTTCCAGTGTATTTTACAGCACAATCAGAAGGAAGCTTATCGATATAAATATTTTTACTTTCACCATCGTAAACATATTTTTGATCATAAAAGTTTACTTCTTGCATTTGCCCTTTAACTATTGAAAGTTTCATAGTTAATTGAGAAGGAGCAGAATAATTAGAATCAGACCCAATTATATTAGCGATAATTTCATAATCTCCAACTTCTCTCTGATTATTATTTATATAATCGAATTGGTAAATATATCTAAGTTCTTTATATAATGCAGGATGATTATCTATTAATTCTTGCGGATATTTAACTTCAATATAATGATAACTTCCATCAAATAAAATAGTTTCATCTTCAAAGATAAAATCAACTTCATATGGTTTTATAGTAACAGTTGTAATAGCAAAAATATTTTCAGTCAAATAATAATTCTTTGCATATTCATCTGTCAATTTAAAGTGAGCAACGTGCGTATAATTTTCACAAACGTTTTTAATTTGTTGATTATAATAAGCTACTTCTAATCCTAAAGGAATAGTTTCAGCAACTGGAGAAACTTCATGATATTCTGCAGTATAATAAGCTTCATAAGTAGGGAATTCAATTAAACTAGTATCACAACTGTAAGGAGCTTTATTAATAATAAATTCTGCAATCATAGAACTTTCCATACCAAAATCACTAGCGTTATAAATATCAAATTTATAATAATATGTTCCAGCATCTGTATGTTCTAATTGATTTGAAATGAAATTACCTTCATTATCAACTTCACAAACATAATATTCATATATTTCATCAATTCCAGCCAAACATAAAGAATGTGGTTGACCATCGTAAGTATAATTTATTTGTCCTAAATCAAATTGTGGTGCATGTTTAATAATTAAAATCGCACTCATACATTCAGGCAAACCATATTTTTTATATTCTCCATAGAACCACGCGTCAACATTATATTCACCCGGTTCCATCATATTAATATAACTATATTCTACCCATACATCATCAGGAAGCTCACCAACTATTTCTAAGTTATGCTCTTTACCATCAAAATAAATTTCTTGTGATGGAAATTCAATTTCTAAAATATAAATTGGTTCAATTATAAGTGTGGCCATATAATTAGACTCTAATCCATACTTACTAAAATTACCTTCTAAATAAGCATGAACAATATATTCACCAACTTCTGTTTGGTCATTTCCTACATAATATACTGAAACATCATCAGGAAGATTGGTAGAAATGAAAATAGAATGTGGTTGGCCATCATATGTATATATTTGGTCAAAAAAATCAATTTCAATCTGCTCTACTACCTCTTCGATAATCAAAAATACCTCAATCATTTCAGGCAACTCATATTGACCTATATTTCCTTTAAAAATAGCTCTAACACTATAAACACCTGGATCAACAACACCATCATTTGAAATATATTTTCCATCAAAATAGTATTCATATTCAATCGAAACACCTTCTGGTATTCCACCAATTTCTGGAAACTCAACTTCTATTTTTTGCTTAGAACCATCAAAAGTAACAATTTTATCTACAAAGTGGAATTTTACCGGTTCAACAGGTTCACCATTATCAACAATTGACATATAAGCAACATAATATTCTGGCAAACCATATTTACCTAAATCACCTTCTAAATAAGCAAATACTTCATAAAATCCAGGTGCAATTTGTTCATTTCCTTCATAGAAAACTTCGATACCTTCTGGAATATAACCACTCAAATAAATTGAATGAGGTTGTCCATCAAAAACAAATATTTGGTCTTCAAACCATATATTAGCAGAATTTCCTTCTCCTTTAATGATTAAATGAGCAGTTAATTCATACGGCAGTCCATACTTTTCAACATCTCCATGAAAATAAGCACGAACTTCATATTCACCTGGCTCAATAACTCCTTCATTGGCCACAAGAATACCATCAAGAAAGTATTCGTATTTAACGTATACACCTTCTGGTAGATTTTCTACTTCTAATACATACATTTCACCATTGTATTCTACAACTCTATCGTTAAAAAATACTTCGATTTTATCACCTTCGTTAATATTCGGAATATTATTTCCTCCATCAACATTATCGCCACCATTTCCACAAGCGACCACAGTAAAAAATAGCGAAAAAATTGTTAATAAAACAAAGAACTTAAATTTAAATTTCATAACAAATATTCTCCTTTCATCGCATAAAATGACATTATACATTATATTCTTTTTTTAATTTTTTTCAATAATTAAAAATTATTTAAAAAAAACTGTCGACATAAGTCAACAGTTAATAATACTATAATTCTTCATCAAGTAAGAATATTTTTTTAAATTTAAATGCAAGGAAAAATGCGAGTACACCACATAAAATAATTGTTGGAATCATATATCCTCCATTATAAGCTAAAGAATATCCAACTCTATCTAAGAAAGGTTGACCTGGAAATTCTGGCCAATATAAAACACCTGATAAAAAATGTGATAAATACTTTAAAAGACCTCCTACTACTGTAGATACAGTAATAACTAACACAGGATTAAGCTTTTTAATTAATGGCTTAGCTAAGCCAACAAGACCGACTAACATATATGTAAAAATATAATCCATACCAATTTGTAAAATACTGTTATACCAAGTATCAGCTACTGTGTAAAATCCATCAGTTAAATCAAGTAACCCAATGATTAGTCCTGAGCAGACTCCAGCGACACATCCACGTCTAAAACTAATGATTACAACCGCAAGTAACGCAAAACTTATACTTCCTCCAAAGGGAAAAAATCCGCTATAAAGTCCTGCAAAAAAATCAAGGACAAAGCCAATTGCGGCAAAAATTGCAATTTCTGCCATAATAACAATTTCATTTCTTTTTTTCATTCTTCTACTCCTTACTTTTGATTAATAGTAATTTACCACTAGAGAATGATAAAGAAGCATTATCAACCACTTCATTTGATACACCCAATGGGCTACAATGACTTAAATTATAATTTTCAAGTTGATATTTAAACCCAGTTAAAGTTAAACCATAAACATCCTCTAAAGCGAAAAAACTATAATATTTATATTCATCTTTAAGGAAGTTTAACCCACTTATACACTCCATAATCATAGTATTGTTATCTATCATCACTAAATTAGGAAATTCATAGAACAGTTTTAAATTAGCTACAAAGTGATCAATTCGTGGACCAGCAATACCACCAAGTATATATAACTTATCATAAGAAGCAAACATTCTTAAGGCATATAAAGTATCTGTTTCGTCTTTAATTGGATTTAATTTAATAACTTTAGTATAGTCATATAGTAATTCTAATTCTTTAGCGCTAATTGAATCAAAATCACCGATTGCATAATCTAGTTTAATATTGGCCAAATATGCTAAATATGCACCCCTATCAACTCCTACTACCACTTTATTAGTAAAATCAAATTTACTTAAATCAACATTACCACCTAAAATAAAATAAACGTCCACAATATCACTTCCTTTCATAAAAAAAATAAAACTCTTCTAGAATAACTAAAAAGAGTAGACAAAAATACTATTTTTCCTACGCTAGCATTATCTAGATCAGGTTAAGGGTCGTTAACTAAATAACCTCTCAGCAAATAAGCTCCCCTGTTATGAATACAATATTATTATACTCTTTTTTTTAAATTAGTAAATAATTTATTAATGTATATAAATTAACTTATATTTTTATAAATTTGACCCAAAATATTAACGAATTAAAAATAATGTGTTAAAATAGTCATGGTGATAAATATGCTAAATTTCCCAATCAAAAAAGCCCCAATTAAACAAGTAAATCAAAAAAATATGAAAAAAGCCAATCTTGGTATGTTATTAGAAGAAATGATTAACGAAACTAATACTTACTATTTAAATAAAGGAATGGCTGTTATTCATAAAAAACCAATCCCAATTCAAATTGTAAAAGTTAATTATCCTTCAAGATGCGAAGCCATAATTACTGAAGCTTATTACAAAACTCCTTCTACTACTGATTATAATGGTATTTATAGAGGAAAGTATATTGATTTTGAAGCAAAAGAAACTAATGTTTTAACTTCTTTTTCTTTAAACAATATCCACGCTCATCAAGTTGAACATCTTAAACAAATTGTAGCACATGGCGGGATTGGATTTTTAATTGTTTATTTTAAAAAACATGATGAGGTGTTTCTACTTCCATATAAAGTTTTAGAAAGTTATTGGGAAAAACGTAATACTGAACGTAAAAGTATTCCGTATGAAGTCTTTAAGGAAAAAGCATATTTAATTAAAGTAAGTTTCATGCCACGCTTAGATTATCTAAAGGTCTTAGATGAAATCTATTTTTAAAAAAATCTTTCTTATAATATTAATTATATTGACTATTTTTAACACATTTATATGCGTTTACGCCATCGTTTTATGGAATAAAATCGAACTAGACGACTTAAGTAAGTTATATCCTGAAGCAAACACAACCATTTATGATAAAAATGGAAAATTGATTGCTAATTTATCAAACATCTACACAGATTATGCTCCATATGATATGATTCCTGAAGTAGCAATTAACGCATTTATAAGCATTGAAGATAGTCGTTTTTTTTCACACAATGGTCTAGATTATGAAGCAATTTTAAGAAGTATAGTAGCAAATATAAAAGATCAAAGTTATTCTCAAGGTGCTTCTACTATCACTCAACAACTTATAAAAAATATCTATTTATCAAATGAAAAAACAGTAAGTAGAAAAATAAATGAAGCAATTCTTTCTCTTAAACTTGAAAATATACTATCAAAGGAGGATATTTTAGCTAGTTATTTATCAAACGTCCTTTTTGGTGGGAGAATATATGGAATAAAAATGGCTAGTAAATACTATTTTGACAAAGAATTAAATGAAATAGGACTTAAGGAAGCTTCACTTTTAGCTGGTCTTGTGCAAATGCCAAACTATTATAATCCATTTACTAATTATGATGAAGCAGTAAAAAGGAGAAATTTAGTTTTAAAGATGATGCTAGAAGAAGGTTATATTAATGAAAATGATTATATTGATACCATTAATATTGAATTATCCTCTTATTTAAAAAAAGGTGAGATAAATGAAAACATTGGCATCTACTCATCTTATATCGACTATGTAATGCAGGAAGCATTTATTAAATATAATATTGATTTTTATTCATCTAATGTAAAAATATCAATCAATGTCGATAGTGAGATTCAAAAACTTCTATACCAAATTATGAATAATAATTTTAATCATTTTCCTAGTGAACTACTAAAATGTGGTATTGTTGTTCTAGACCCTAAGAATGCAAACATTTTGGGTTTAATTGGAAGTAGGGAAAGTGGAATGAAAAACTTAAATTATGCTACTGAGGTTCCTCATCAACCAGCTTCTACTATCAAACCAATATTATCATATGCCCCAGCAATTGAATATTTAAACTATCAACCCTTAACACAAATACTAGATGAGCCATACAAATATCAAAATGGAATGCTGGTAAATAACTGGGATAATCGTTATTTAGGAAATATTAGTCTTAGAAGAGCCTTATCAGAAAGTAGAAATGTACCAGCAATAAAACTATATAAAGAGGTAGGTAGTAAAATTGCTTGGGAATTCGCGAATAAATTAGGATTAATAAATTACGATAATTACTCATATGAAGCAATGGCAATCGGTGGTTTTACAAAAGGTTATACAGTTTTAGAAATGGCAAATAGTTATTTATCATTTCCTAATAAAGGTCAATATAAAAAAGCTTATAGTATTAATTCAATTGAAAAAGATAATATAATCTATAATAACACTGATAAATATATACAAGTTATGAGTGAAGAAACAGCATTTTTAATAAATAATATCTTACATGATGTTTTAATAAATACTAGTTATAATCTTAAAAATGCATATTTATCTAGTAAAACAGGGCAATCAAATTACGACTACAGCACTAGAATTAAATATAATATTCCCTTAAATTCAACTAAAGACAGTTGGATAATTGCTTATACTCCAGATATCTTAGTAGCCGTTTGGTGTGGATATGATGATATAAAAAATGGTTTATATCTAACACCTAAAACCAAAGATATTCCAATAAATATTGCCAAAATGATCTTAGATGAATTTGCAGATGAAAGTGACGGATATCCTCTACCAAATGGTCTAAAAATAATGAGTGTGGAAATTATTGATGGGTTAATATACGAAACATATGATAATAAAAACATCAAAAGAGATTACTTTTTTAAAGGTTTTACACCACTACTTAGAGAAAATTTAGATTTAGAAATAGTATAAATTACCAAATACAAAATACCGTTTTTTTTATATAATTTCCTAAGGGGTGAGTATATGAAAAGGGCAATCATTATTTTGAATTTGGTTTTTTTATTATTTTTAACTAGTTGTAATAAAAACTCTAAGACAGAAACTGAACCTATTACTGATATTATAGAAACTGATATAATAGTTGATAGTGATGATGAAAGTAATAGTGAAAGTGATAGTGAAAGTAATATTGATATTGATAATAAGATATTTATTAATGTTGTTGAGTCAGATAAAATGTTTGTTCCATTAACAAAAGATGGTCATGACATAAAATGGGAATACGACAAAGAATATTTATCTTTAGAAGGAAATCAATTCAAAGTGAAAAAAGATGGAAATATAATGATAAGTGCTACATATCTCGGCAAGGTCCATCTTTATAGTATTACAATTAAAAATGATAGTATTACTAATACAGTCCAATATAATTTAAACTTTTACTATTCTTTTATCACTGATAAAAATAAAATAGGAAATAAAATTACACCATCTAAAATTGTATTTCACAATACAGCAAACACTGCGCCTGCAGTAAATGAAATAAAATGGTTAAACAGTATTTACAATACATCTTCTACATCTTTTCATT
>CAZSIA010000029.1:0-10844 GCA_964606905.1 uncultured Anaeroplasmataceae bacterium
ATAGATACCGATTTTTATTAACTACCTAAGATTTTATAAGAAAACTACCTACCTACCTTAGAATTTACAGAATCAGAAAAACGCAGAAATGCGTTTTTTATTTTATTAATTACTTTTTAGGATGTTAATTAAGTGATATAATATATGTACAATAAAAAAATGGAGTGATTTTATGCAATATTTATTTGGTATTGATATTGGTGGTACAACAGTTAAAATCGGGTTGTTGTCACATGAGGGACAAATAATTGAAAAGTTTGAAATTAAAACAAATGTTGAAAATAATGGTGCGAGTATTTTAAGTGATATTCGTAACGCTATTTATTCTTTTTTATATGAAAAGAAAATAAATAAAGAGTTAGTGACAGGTATTGGATTTGGTGTTCCTGGACCTGTTGTTAATAATATTATTTATAAATGCACTAATTTAGGGTGGGGCATTGTTGATATTGTAGAAGAATTTGGTTCATTGCTTGATTGGAGGACTAATATTGCTGCTACTAACGATGCAAATGCAGCTGCCTTGGGAGAAATGAATTATTGTAATGATAAAAACATTAAAAGCAGTGTTTTGATGACTTTAGGAACTGGTGTTGGCGGAGGAATTATTCTTAATAATAGAGTTTTAAATGGAGCGCACGGTGGTGCTGGTGAACTTGGTCATATGCAAATTGATAGGGTCCATAACTATAAATGTAATTGCGGTGGCGTTGGTTGCTTAGAAACTGTTGCTTCAGCAACTGGTGTGGTTCGTCTTGCTAAAGATTATTTACCAAATTATAATAGTGTTTTAAAAAATGTTGAAATAACAAGTAAGGCTGTTTTTGATGCTGCAAAAGCTGGCGATGAATTAGCCTTAAAAGTAGTAAGAGAAGTAGGAGAATATATCGGAAGGGCAGCTGCCTTAATTTCTGCGGTGGCAGATCCTGATGTGTTTATTATTGGTGGTGGCGTTTCAAAAGCTGGAAAAATCTTAATTGATGTTATCGAAGAAAACTTCCGCAAACACGCTTTCCATGTTTCTAGGAATATTCCATTTGTATTAGCTGGCTTAGGAAATGATGCCGGAATGGTAGGTGCTGCGTTATTAGCAAAATGATAAAAATAAAAGCAAAGCCAATTTGTGAAGGTACTGCTTTTGCTAAAGCATTTAACGCGATAGTGCAAAATATTCCTAGCCATACAAGTTTTATCGGCGTGGAAAAATCAATAAAACAATATGATAAGGCAATAACTTTATCTTTAAAACAAATTCGAAAAATAAAGGCAGAAAAGAGTGCTGATAATTCTTTTTTAGATGCTCATATTTTGTTGCTTGAAGATAATGTGTTAAGAGATGAAGTTGTTTCATTAATTGTTAAAGAATATATTAATGCTGAAGCTGCCTTTACTATTGTAATAGATAAATATATTAACATGATGAAAGATGCATCTGATGATTATTTAAAAGAAAGATATTTAGATTTTTTAGATATTAAATTACGTGTTTTGCAAAACTTAAATAAAGTAAGTATTTCTTTAGCTAATTTAGAAGAATGTATTTTAATATTAGAAGAAGTATATCCAAGTTTGTTAGTTAATATTAGTAAAAATGTGAAAGGGATTGTTGCTTTAAAGGGTGGATTTACTTCACATAGTGCTATATTATGTAGAGCTAGAGGTATTCCTTTTGTTGTAGCTGATGTTTCTAGTGATTTTGAAGGTAATGTGATTATAGATAACGATGTTATATATTTAAATCCTTCCCAAGAAGTAATAGAAGTATATAATGCTAATAAATTCCAAGAAGAAAATATAGATAAAAATCTTGGTGAAATTAAAGTGTTTGCGAATATTGTAAATAATCTTGATATTCAAAATATTGGAAATGATTTTTCTGGAATTGGTTTATATCGAACAGAATTTGTTCTTATGAATCAAGAATATGCCTTCGACTATAAAAAGCAAGTAGAAGTCTATGAAGAAGCTTTAAAACTTGCAAATGGAAAAACTATTACATTTAGAACATTTGATATAGGTGGAGATAAACAAGTTGATTATTTACCTCCGCTCAAAAAGGGTATAATTAATTATTATAAATTTCCTAAACTATTCGAAAATCAAATAAAAGCATTATTATTAGTTAGTCAAAAATATCCCAAGCAAGTTAAGATAATGTTTCCGATGATTGAAAATGTAAAACAATATGAAGAATTGAAGAAATATGTGGTTAAAATTGCCTGTGAACAAGAGTGTGAAGTTCCGTCGATTGGAATGATGTTAGAAACGCAAAGTGCTTTTATAAATTTAGAGGAGTTTAAAAATGTTGAATTTATTAGCGTAGGAACGAATGATCTTAGCAGTGAGTTGTTTAATGTATCACGCGATGAGGTGATTTTGTTTGAACATTTATATGATGGATTGTTATCTAGTTTGGATAGAATTATTAAGTTTTGTAATTTAAATAATATTCCGCTTTCTGTTTGTGGAGAACTTATTAGTAAAACTGAGTTTGCTAAAAAAGCAATTGCATTAGGTCTTAAAAATGTTAGTATTAGTCCGTATTTTATTAATAATATATATAAAGCGGTTAATGAAGGTGAGAAGTAATGATTAAAATAAGTACAAAGAAAGTGTTTTTATATATTTCTCTTTCCTTAGTATTAAGTTATTTTGTATTTGTTTTGTTTGCTTATGTTGGACAATCCTTTTCCGAACTATATTCTTTAGAATCTTGTGGGATTTATTATATGGTAGTGTATATATTTTTAGTGGCCACTAGTTACTTTTTTGATACTCAGTCGCGAAAAGAACCTGCTTTATTAATATTATTCGCACTTCCTGCATATACGCTTATCTTTTTATCTGGTTTGATGATAATCGGTAAAACAGATTGGCAATATATAGTGGTTTTATTTTTAGTAGTATCGCTTCTATATATATTGGGTTATTATTGTTATAAAAAGTGGATAGAAAAGATATTATTAATTAAAAATGGCTACGAAAATATATTAATGATATATGTAATGATTCATCTGTTTATAGTGTTATTTATTGCTTTTAAAATAATAGGTTTATTATAAATATATTATATAAAATTAGGGAAAAAATAGTCTTTTTAAACCTTTTGAAGAAAGGGAAGGTTAAAGACTGTTTTTTTGTGTAAAAAATATAAAAATTTTTATAAAAAAACACTTGAAATGTAGTGAAAATAATGATAGAATAGTCAAGACTTATGCATACGCGTAGTTGGCTGTGAAGTGGGAGGTTGCTGAAACACGGGAAAGCGTTGCCGTGAGTGGTTCAGGTTTTCCCATGGAGCAAGTCTATACAAAGATTATAGGCGAAAGGAGATTATTAAGACATGGCAAAAGACAAATTAAAAATTCGTTTAAAATCTTATGATCACAGATTGTTAGATTTATCAGCAAAGAAAATTGTTGATAGCGTAAAGAAGACTGGTTCTAAAGTAAATGGACCTATTCCTCTACCAACAGAAAAGGAAATCTTCACTATTTTACGTTCACCACACGTTAACAAAGATTCACGTGAACAATTTGAAAGAAGAACTCATAAGAGATTAATTGAAATTGTGGATCCAACTCCACAAACAATTGATGCCTTAACACACATCGACTTACCAAGCGGTGTAGACATCATGATTAAAAAATAATAGTTGAATATTTAGAAAGGTAGGCACAAACTATGGCCAAGGGAATCTTAGGTAGAAAATTGGGCATGACTCAAATTTTCGATGCAGCTGGAAATTTAGTTCCAGTAACAGTAGTTGAATGTACTGCTAATGTTGTACTTCAACAAAAAACAGTAGAAACTGATGGATATGTTGCTACACAATTAGGTTTCGAAGACAAACGCGAAAAATTAGCTAATTTACCTGAAAAAGGACATGTAGCTAAAGCACAAACTGCTCCTAAGCGCTTCATTAAAGAATTTAGATTTGAAGCTCAAGGGAACGAATTAGCAAGCTTGAGCGTTGGTTCAGAAGTTAAATGTGACATATTTACAGTAGGTGACGTAGTTGACGTTACAGGTACTTCAAAAGGTAAAGGATTTGCCGGTACAATTAAACGTTATAACCATGCACGCTTACGTATGACTCACGGTGTATCTGCGTGTCATAGAGAAGTTGGTTCAATGGGACCAATCAAAGGTAACATGAAAGGTAAGAAAATGCCAGGGCATTTAGGACATGAAAGAGTAACAATTCAAAACCTTACTGTTGCTAAAGTTGATACTGAAAGAAACTTAATCCTTATCAAAGGAAACGTACCAGGACCTAAAAAAGGTTTAGTAGAAATTAAAACTGCTATTAAAGCAAATAACTAATATGTAAGAAAGGAGATTTAAATTATGCCAACTGTTGCATTATTAAATCAAACTGGAGAAAAATTAAATGACATTACTCTAGATGATAGCGTATTTGGAATTGAACCAAATCAACAAGTAATTTATGACGTTGTTAATGCACAAAGAGCAGCAATGCGTCAAGGTACTCATGACACTAAGACTCGTAGCGAAGTTCGTGGCGGTGGTCGCAAACCTTGGAGACAAAAAGGGACAGGACGTGCTCGTCAAGGTTCTATCAATGCTCCACAATGGCGTCATGGTGGTATCGTATTTGGTCCAACACCTAGAAGCTATGCTGTTAAAGTTAACCGTAAAGTTAGTAAATTAGCAATGAAATCTGCATTATCTTATAAAGTTTTAAATAATAAGTTAATCGCAGTTGATACAATTGTATTAAATGAAATCAAAACTAAGGAATTTGTTAAAGTTATCGAATCATTAAACGCATGTGGTAAAACATTATTCGTATTACCTCAAGTTACAGAAAATGTGGAAAGATCTTCAAGAAACGTTCCAAACGTTTCTGTAAACGTAGCAAATCATGTATCTGTTTATGATGTACTTAACTGTGACAAAATTGTAGTAGCTTTAGATTCAATTAAATATTTCGAGGAGGTTTTGAAGTAATATGAATAAATGGGAAATTATTAAAGGTCCAATCATTACTGAAAAAAGCAATGACCTTCTTGAAAATGAAAACAAATATACATTTAAAGTTGCTCTTGAAGCAAATAAAGTAGAAATTAAACAAGCAATTGAAGCAATCTATAAAGTTAAAGTAGTTGACATTGCAACTGTAAGAGTTTTACCTAAACACCGTAGAGTAGGTAAATATGAAGGATATCGTCCTGCTTATAAGAAAGCAATTGTTAAACTTGCTAAAGACCAAAAAATTGATGCATTCAATATTTAATTAAGTAAATAAGAAAAATATAGGAGGAAGTCAATCATGGCTGCAATTAAAACATATAAGCCTATCACTAATGGTAGACGTAATATGACAGTGTTGAGTTTTGAAGAAATCACAACTAGTACTCCTGAGAAATCATTATTAGCACCAGTAAAGAAAAACTCTGGTCGCAATAACACAGGACGCATCACTGTTCGTCATCAAGGTGGCGGAGCTAAACAAAAATACAGAATCATCGATTTCAAAAGAAATAAAGATGACGTACCTGGAAAAGTTGCTACTATCGAATATGATCCAAATAGAAGTGCAAATATCGCTTTAATTCATTATTTAGATGGAGAAAAACGTTATATCATTGCTCCTAAAGGATTAAAAGTAGGTATGACAATCGTTTCAGGAAATAATAAAGACATCAAAGTTGGTAACGCAATGCCAATTTGTCAAATCCCTGTCGGAACATTAATTCACAATATCGAGTTAAAACCAGGTAAAGGTGGACAATTAATCCGTAGTGCTGGTAACTCTGCTCAAATCTTAGGTAGAGAAGAAAAATATGTATTAGTTAGATTAGCATCTGGTGAAGTACGTAAAATCTTATCAACATGCCGTGCAACTGTAGGTGAAGTTGGAAATGAATCTTGGGAATTAGTAAACGTTGGTAAAGCAGGTCGTTCAAGACATATGGGTAAACGCCCAGAAGTACGCGGTTCTGTAATGAACCCTAATGACCATCCACACGGAGGTGGGGAAGGACGTTGTCCAATTGGTCGTCCTACACCAGTTACTCCATGGGGTAAACCAGCATTAGGTTTAAAAACTCGTAAACACAAAAAATCTTCTAACGCATTAATTGTACGTAGAAGAAATAGTAAATAGTAGGTTCGAAAGGAGGAATCACTGTGGCACGTTCAATTAAAAAAGGACCTTTTTGCGATGAACATTTAATGAAAAAAGTTCTAGAACAAAAAGCAGCAGGTGAAAAGAAAGTAATTCAAACATGGTCACGCCGTTCAACAATCTTCCCAGATTTTGTTGGTTATACAATTGCAGTATATAACGGTCGCGAACACGTTCCAGTATATGTAACTGAAGATATGGTTGGGCATAAATTAGGAGAATTCGCTCCAACTAGAACATATCGTGGTCATCAAAAAGATGACGCTAAAGGAAAGAGATAATTGAGAGGAGGAAATTTTTATGGAAGCAAAAGCAATCGCAAAAACAGTACGCGTAACTCCTCGTAAAGCAAGATTAGTATTAGATTTAATTCGTGGTAAATCTGTTGGAGAAGCATACGCAATATTAAGATTAACTCCAAAAGCTGCATGTGAACCTGTTACTAAGGTATTACTTAGTGCTGTTGCAAATGCAGAACACAACAAAGAATTAAATAGAGAAAACCTTTATGTTAAGGAATGTTATGCAACTGACGCTGTCAGAATGAAAAGAATGTTACCTCGCGCAAAAGGTCGTGGCGATGTAATTCAAAAAAGAACTTGTAATATTACAGTCGTAGTGGCTGAAAGACAATAATAAAAAAGGAGGAAATCACTATGGGTCAAAAGGTTAGTCCAATAGGATTACGCATTGGTGTTATCCGTGATTGGGATTCACAATGGTATGCAAATAAAACAGAAGTTGCTGATTTACTTTTAGAAGACTTAAAAATTCGTAAGTATTTAGAAACTACTTTTGCTAAAGCTGCTGTTTCTAGAATCACTATCGAACGTGTAAAAGGCATCAATAAAGACCGTATTAAGGTATCAGTACATACAGCAAAACCTGGTGTAGTTATTGGTCGTGACGGTGAAACAAAGAATAAAACTGTTGAAAAGTTAGCTTATATGACTAAGAAGGAAGTTGTTCTTAATATCATCGAAGTTAAACGTCCAGAATTAGATGCTACATTAGTTGCACAATCTATTGCTGAACAATTAGAAAATCGTGCTTCTTTTAGACGTGTACAAAAAGTAGCTATTCAAAGAGCACTTAAAGCCGGAGCTAAAGGAGCTAAGACATTAATTTCAGGTCGTTTAGGCGGAGCTGAAATGGCAAGAAGTGAAGGTTATTCTGAAGGTCAAGTACCTCTAGCAACACTTCGTGCAGATGTTGATTATGCTACAGCAGAAGCATTAACAACATATGGTAAATTAGGAATTAAAGTTTGGATCTATAAAGGTGAAGTTTTACCAGGCCAAAGAGCTGGTCGAGTAGAAAAAACACCTAGAGATAACGAACAAAGACGTCCTAGAAAACCAAGACCTCAAGAAAACAAGGGAGGTAACAAATAATGTTATTACCTAAGAGAACAAAATATCGTCGTCCTCATCGCGTAAGTTATGAAGGAAAAGCTAAAGGTGCTTGCAAAGTAAGCTTTGGTGAATATGGGTTACAAGCATTAGAAGGTGCTTGGATTACTAACCGTCAAATTGAAGCAGCACGTATCGCTATCACACGTTATATGCGTCGTGATGGTAAAGTATGGATTAATATTTTCCCACATTTAGCTAAAACACAAAAACCATTAGAAGTACGTATGGGTAGTGGTAAAGGTGCTCCAGAAAGCTGGGTAGCTGTAGTTAAAGAAGGAAAAATTATGTTTGAAGTTGGTGGAGTAAGTGAAGAAATCGCTAGAGAAGCATTACGTTTAGCTGGTCACAAATTACCAATCAAAACTAAATTTGTTAAAAAGGAAGGTGCAGAATAATGAGTAAAGCAGCAGAAATTAGAAAAATGTCTACTGAAGAAATCAACTCTAACATTGCGAAACTTAAAGAAGAATTATTCAACTTACGTTTCCAACAAGCAGTTGGTCAATTAACAAATACTGCACGTATTAAACAAGTTAAAAAGGCAATCGCTAGAATGAAAACAGTTCTAAGCGAACAAGCACGATAAGGAGGATAACATGGAACGTAATAGTCGTAAAGTATATATCGGAACAGTAGTTAGCGATAAAATGGATAAAACTATCACAGTTGCTATCGAAACATACAGAAAAGACAGATTATATGGAAAACGCGTTAAACAAACTGCGAAGTTTCATGCTCATGACGAAAACAATGAAGCTAGCATTGGTGATGTTGTTAAAATCATGGAAACAAGACCTTTATCTGCAACTAAAAAATTCCGTCTAATTGAAATCGTAGAAAAGAAAGTAAGTCTTTAAGAAGGATTCCTGAAGGGAGGTAACTTTATATGATTCAACAAGAAAGTAGACTTCAAGTGGCTGATAACTCAGGTGCTAGAGAAGTATTAGTAATTAAAGTTTTAGGTGGTACATCACGCCGCTATGCAAACGTTGGTGATATTGTAGTTGTTACTGTTAAGAAGGCAATTCCTAACGGAACAGTTAAAAAAGGTGACGTTTGTAAAGCTGTAATAGTTCGTAGTAAATTTGGTGTAAGAAGAGAAGACGGTTCATACATTAAATTTGACGAAAATGCAGTTGTTATTATTAAAGAAGATTTAACCCCACGTGGAACTCGTATTTTTGGGCCAGTAGCTCGTGAACTTCGTGAAAAGAACTTCATGAAGATCGTGTCATTAGCTCCAGAAGTACTATAAGGAGGTGCACACTATGCAAATTAAAGCAGGAGATACAGTTGTAATTATCGCTGGTAAAGATAAATTAACAAAAGATAAAAAAGGAAACCTAATTCCTACAACTGGTAAAGTATTAAAAGTTTTCCCAAAAGAAAACAAAGTATTAGTTGAAGGTGTTAACAAAGTTAAAAAACATGTTAAACCTAATCAAGTAAACCAAACAGGTTCTATTCAAGAAGTAGAAGCACCAATCGATGCATCTAATGTAATGATTTTAGACCCTAAAACAAAAGTGCCAACAAGAATTGGTTATACAGTTAATGAAAAAGGCGTTAAAGTACGTGTAACTAAGAAATCAGGTACAATTTTAGATTAATAGGTGAGAGGAGGTAAACTTCTATGAATCGTTTACAAGAAAAATATAATAATTTAGTAAAACCTGAATTAATTAATCAATTTAACTACTCATCTTCAATGGAAATTCCTAGATTAGAAAAAATCGTTGTTAATATGGGTGTTGGAGATGCTGTAAGTAATTCTAAAGTATTAGACGATGCTGTTGCTGAATTACAAGCAATCACTGGTCAAAAACCAGTAATTACAAAAGCTAAGAAAAGTATCGCAAGCTTTAAATTACGTGAAGGTATGCCTATTGGTTGTAAAGTAACACTACGTGGAGAAAGAATGTATGAATTCTTAGATAAATTAATTTCTATTTCTCTACCACGTGTGCGTGACTTCCATGGTATTAATGAAAATGCGTTTGATGGTCGTGGCAATTACACTTTAGGTGTAAAAGAACAATTAATCTTCCCTGAAATTAATTTTGACAACATCAAAAAAATTAGAGGTATGGATATTGTTATTGTTACAACAGCAAATACTGATGAAGAAGGCCGTGCATTATTAAGTCTTCTTGGTATGCCTTTTTATAAGAAGAAATAAGAAAGGAATATAACGTTATGGCTAGAAAAGCTTTAAAAGTTAAACAACAACGCAAACAAAAATTTAGTACTCGTGAATATACTCGTTGCGAACGTTGTGGAAGACCACACGCTGTAATAAGTAAATTCCATTTATGCCGTATTTGTTTCCGTGAATTAGCATATAAGGGACAAATTCCAGGTGTTAAAAAAGCTAGTTGGTAATATGATTTCCGTAATTGGAAAGGAGGAAAAATATATATGGTTATGACAGATCCAATCGCGGATATGCTTACGCGTATTCGTAATGCTAACAAAATGCGTCATCAAACAGTAGACATTCCTGCTTCTAAGGCAAAAAAGGATGTATTAACTGTATTAGTAAATGAAGGTTTCATCGTAGGATATGATGAAGTAAAATTAGAAAACAATCAAAGTGTTTTAAAAGTAACACTTAAATACACTGACACTAAAGAACGTGTTATTAAAGGACTTAAACGTGTATCTAAACCAGGATTAAGAGTTTATGCTCAAGTAGATGAATTACCAAGAGTTTTAAATGGTTTAGGAATCGCTATAATTTCAACATCACAAGGTGTTATGACTGATAGAGAAGCTAGAAAAGCTAACATCGGTGGAGAAGTCCTAGCATACGTGTGGTAATTAAAGAAAATATACAGGAGGTGTTTTAAATGTCTCGTATTGGTAATAAAGTAATTAATTTACCTGCTGGTGTAACTTGTACAGTTGCTGCTGATAATACTGCAGTTGTAAAAGGACCAAAAGGTGAACTTAGCTTTAAGTTCAATAGCGAAATCAAAATTTTAGTAGAAGAAACTACTATTACATTAACTAGACCTAACGACAGTGTTAAAGCGTTACATGGTACATCAAGAGCAGTATTAGCTAACATGGTAAAAGGTGTTTCTGAAGGATTCACTAAAAAATTAGTTATTACTGGGGTAGGTTACCGTGCAGCTTTACAAGGAAATAAATTAGTTGTTAGTGCAGGTTATTCACACAATATCGAATTCGAAGTTCCTGCTGGAATCAAAGTAGAACTTCCAAAAAATACTGAAATTATCATTAGTGGTATTGATAAACAAACAGTAGGACAA
>CAZSIA010000030.1:0-7725 GCA_964606905.1 uncultured Anaeroplasmataceae bacterium
AGCTGATGATCCAAATATGTCATTTTTGAATGTAATAAATATCTCAATTAGCTTTTCTTTGATGTCACTTCTGATTGCTAATGAATTAATGATTTGAGAAATGTTCAAATTATTAGTATTAATGTCCGATTTGTGACCACCGATGTTCAAGTTATCGCTATCAATGTTCAAGTTATCACTATCAATGTTCAAGTTATCAGCGTTAATGTCCGGCTTTCTAAGATAAATGGTAACCAAAGTGAAATCTGGATTGAAGAAATCTTGGAATGTAGGAGTAGAATAACCAGCATCTTTAGTTGCTGAAAGAATTAAAGGAATACCAGAACCAGTACGTTCACCAACGTTAATGTTATTGAACATAGTCAATACAGATTTATTTCTTGCATCTGAATTACCACCTGAAAATGCTAATTCTTTATGCATAGTAAATGCTCCTGGATTAGAAAACTCTAATCTATCACTATATTGTTTAATAACTAACCCGCGAGTTTCATTGTAATCAGCATTAGATAAACAATTACATAATACCTCACGGATAGCTTTATGCATTGGAGTTATATCTACTCTAAAGATTCCTTCCATTTTAAATGGAATCTTAATATCTTCAACCAAATAATTATTGATTCTAAAGTAAAAATCAAATAAGTTACCGCTCCAATCTCCAGTAGAAGAGTAAATTCTATTAATCCAACGCATATCACCAGTGATATTTCGCTTATCTTGGTAATCTAAAAAGAAATTAGGGAATACAGTTGTAATATCGTAATTATAGCCAAACATTAATAAACCTGCCTTAGTAGGTCTTAATATACCATTATCATCAAATTTGGCTGCACCAATATGTCTTAAAAATAAATCGATTGGCTCGTTGCTGAACGGATGCTCCTTACCTTTATTGTTCAAAAAGTGTAATCTATACTTTTCAATTGTTTCTTTACATAAAACATCAATAGTTAAGTTACCTACTATATTTGAATCTTGTGAGGTAATATCGTTATCTCTGACCATGTTATGAACTTCTGGTTTACTACATTTATAATCACCTTCATGATCACGACGATAACATAAGTATAAATTGTTATTCAAATGAACTGGTTTATCAAAACGTGAAGCTTGAGGAATATCAATTATAACAACATATGCATCGTCTATGTTTTCAATTTTAACATGTTTATCAGTTAATAAATTGACACTAACCTTATCAGAGTGAATAGTATCCCAAAATGATTTAACTAATGCATTGACTTCGACTTCTGTCAAGCCAGTTGGATTTAATTCTTTGCTGTTCGTTTCACTAACGCCTAATAGAATTGTCCCACCATAAGTGTTCGCGAATGCAGAATAAGATTCCCAAATACTACTAGGTAATCCTCCTTTTGCTTCTTTAGCTTCTAATTGATTACTTTCTTTTTTGGATAATAAACTGCTTAAATCAAACATTTGTATCACGCCCTTTGTAAAAACAATTTTAACATATTTTAAAGACTTAATCTAGATAATAGTAAATAATTTGAAATTTAAATAATCACCAATTATATAACAAAATAAATAGTTAGTTTTAGTAAAGGATTGTCCTTAAACAATTCAATCTAAAATCAAGGCTTAAAGTCACCAAGTACCCAAAGGGGCTAAACTAATAGCCCCTAATAGCCCCTCGTACGGGGACTAAGCCGAATTTAGAGCAGTTTTAACAACTTTATAGAAAGGAATAAAATCAAATGCAAAACAGTAATATTGAAATTAAAATAGACTACTTTTCTGCAACATTTCCCTTAAATTGTAATGCAGATGATTCAGTTCTATTTAAAGTCCATGAGATGGTAAAACTTATGGCACAATACTTAAATGTTCAAAACTTTGAAATTGCTAAAAGCAAGTATGCTCAAAACAATTTCAATTATCAATATATACTTGGTGAACATATCGTTTTAAGACTAGATGGTCCAATGAATGATTGTTACCAAAAGACTTGTCACATAGAATTGAAAGGTGAGGGATGCAGAGATTTTGAAAAACGAAATCCTGATAAATCATGGATTAACTTCATGTTATTCATGGTCCAACTAAACGCAAGATTTAAAAGAATTGATATTGCAATCGATGACTTTAGTGGTAAAGATGTAACCATCGGTTGGTTATGGGAGAAAATCCAAAAAAAGTACTATATATCAATCTTTAGATCATCAGCTGTGCAACATGGTTCAATTGAAAATGGATTAACCATTCAGTTTGGTTCAAATGAAAGTCCAGTTGAACTAGTAATTTACGATAAGAAAGCTGAACAAAAGAAACGTCGTAAAGAGTGTGATAAAACATTCTGGACCAGATATGAAATGCGTTTTAGAAATGATTCAGCTGAACGTATCGCATACCAATTAACCTCAACATTTAGTGCAAAGAATAATGATACTTTTGAAGCCGATTTTATTAAGTTTGCGTATGAACAATTATATCGAGTAATCGATATAAAAGAAGATAACAACTTCTCAATACCAAACCAAAAGAAAGCTAAAACAGACGATAAATGGTTATCATTCTTAACAAATGTTGAAAAAGGAATACTACCTAAAATAAGTGATGAAATGCCTAAAACATTTGAAGCTTATTTAAAGGCAGCAACCCCTTACCTATCAATGTTTCTATTACTTAAATATATTTGTGTTGGTCGTCAACCAGATTTATTTGAAATGGAAATCTATAAATTCATGAAAGATCAAATGAAATTTTCAAGACAAAGATTTCAAAGATTAAATATCTACTTAAATCAATTAAATTCAAAAACTGTTGATGACGTAGTACTTGCAGAATTAAAAGATGAGTTCGCAGGTATTATTTCAGAAAAGGAATTACCATTCTAATGCGTTACGATAAAGACCTACATTGGATATATGTGGCAAGTGATATTAAGTTTAGAAATAATATCTTTCCACAATTACCATTCTTAGTATCAAGTTATTTAATGGTACATCCTGAAAAAGCAGAACTATATTTTACTAAAGATATTAAAATGAAGGACTTACTAAAATATATTCATGTTACCTTTATTAGAAATAAATTTAAAACAATAATGGAAGCAGTTAAAACTTATATTGAAGGTGAAGATAATGTTTGATTATCTAAATAGCCTTAATGATAACCAGTTTCAAGCAGTAACTACTGATAAGAAAAAAGTATTAGTAGTTGCTGGTGCTGGAAGTGGCAAGACTAGAGTTTTAACAACCAGAATCCAATATTTATTAGATAAAGGTGCAGAATTATCAGATATATGTGCATTTACATTTACAAATAAAGCAGCAAGAGAAATGCTTTCTCGTATTAAAAGTAAATTAGGTGAAGATATTAACTGTCATATTCAAACATTCCACAGTTATTGTTGGAGTTATATTAGGTTAGAAGAGTTTTATCCTTTATTAGGATTTACAAAAAGACCAATGATAATGTTTGAAGATCAAAAAGAAGAAACAATTAATCATATCTTAAAGAAATATGAGGAAGATTATTCCGATATTCCATTTATTAAAGCTATTTCTAAGATTAAAAATGGTTCTAATATTGATGATATTTCTGAAGAAGATTTAGTAATCGTAAATACTGTTTATGAAGAGTATCAAGAAAAGCTAAAAACTTCAAACATGGTTGACTTTGATGATATGATTATTCTCTTTATTGAACTATGTAAAATCTCAGAAACATTTAAAGAATTGGTACAAACTAAATATTTACTTGTTGATGAGTGTCAGGATACCAACCATACTCAATATGAACTGATTAAACTCATGTCAGAAGAATATGGAAATGTATTTATGGTGGGTGATGAGTCACAACTGATTTATAGTTTCAGAAATTCATCAATTGAAATATTAAGAGATTTTCAAAGTAATGCCGATGCAGTATATATCTTAAATCAAAACTATCGATGCAATAAAGCAATCTTAAATGCCGCAAATAGTTTGATTGATTATAATCCTGATAGAGTAAAGTTAGAGCTATTTTCAGATATTGAAACTAAATATCCAATTGTATTTCATCAATATGGTACTCAAAATGATGAGGCCTTTGAAGTCGCGAATGAAATAAAGAATTTAATTGATAAAAAACTAGTAGAACCTAACGATATAGCTGTTCTGTATCGAAACAATAATCAAGCTTATGTATTAGAACATGAACTCAACAAATTAAATATTCATTATACTAAATCAGGTGGTAAACAACTATTTAGCTATCGTGAAATTCAAGCGATTATTAATACTTATCGAGTATTATTTAATCCTTATAATATTATAGCTTTTGAAAATATGTTTAATTATCCAAAAGGCTGCGAGTATTTGTGTTACAAGAATTTCATTGATGCTTATAATAAGCAATCAAAAGATTTAATAACTTTCGCATCAACCTTTGCAATTAATAAACACTTTCAAAATCTAGGCTTTAATTTATTAATGCTTCAAGATGAAATGAAACTATACGATAATGAAAAATTCTTCTTAAGATTATTAGAAGTTTTAGGTTATTCAAGATTCATTAAAGAATCAAATAAACAAAAACCACAATACACACGTATTATGGCTTTGCTGGATATGATTAAAGAATTACCTAAAGATGATTTAGAAGAAGCATTCAATCAAATGATCTTAGAAAATCTAGATAAACCTGGAAAAGTAGGAGTATCTCTTTTAACGATGCATCGTTCAAAAGGTTTAGAGTTTAATACGGTATTTATCATAGGATGTAACGATGAAATAATACCTGGATTTTCAAAAGGAGCAGAACGTGAAGAACAGCGTAGGACTTGCTATGTTGCAATTACAAGAGCAAGAGAACGCCTATATATTTCATGTTCACAAATTCATTTTATTAATGGAATGATTAAAAAAATGAAACCATCTAGTTTCTTAGTAGAAGCTGGAATCAAAGAAGCTAGTAGTGTTCAATTTTTTGGAAACTACTGGTACAACAAATAGCGCTTCATCAGGCGTGGTCATAAAAAAAAGAAGAGTTTATTACTCTTCAAAATAATATTATTTATTAATAATGTTAATAACAATTTCTTGAATATCTTTAGGAAGTTTTCTAAATTTAATAATTAAATCTTGTTCATCTTTAGTAAATGTATGTTCATCTACATAACCCATGATTTCATTAGGTGAACGATCGGTTGCAATACAAATCTTTTTAAGATTTTCCATATCAACTTTACCACTATTTAACCATTTCATAACTGCAGTAGATGATACACCGCATTTTGCTGCTAGTTCAGATTGAGTCATTTCTTTATTCACTTTAATGATTTCATTAATAATATCGTTAAAATCTTTTTCAAATGGCATCATAATCACCTCGCTAATCCATTATACTACACTTAAAGTTATAAAAAAAGACACTTTTTAAACTTTGAGTTAAAAAATGTATTGACAAATAACCTAGAGTTGAATATGATATAAGTAAATCAACTCACAGTTAAAAATGTTGATTAAATTTAAACTTTAGGAGAAATGTTTATGGATGATAAAAAATTAAAAGAAGAATTTATTAAATACTTCGGTGAGGAAAAATGGAATCAAGAAGAAGTATTAGGTGAACTTCAACAAGTTGTATTTGATGTGTGTGAAAGATGGTTAGGGATAAAACCTATTCCAATATTATTTGCAGAAGATATTGGAACAGATGAAGCTAGATTAGATTTAAAAGAAGAAGTAATCTGGTTAAATCCTAAGAATCAAAATAATAAGGTAGAGTTATTAGCTTCACTTCTGCATGAGTTAGAACATCTATACCAGGCATATTACGTATCGAATATGGATACACCAAAAGCTAAAAGATGGAAAGAAGAAATGAACAATTATATAGGTGGTGAAGATCCACTTAGAAACTTAGTACAAGAAATAGAAATTGATGCTAATGCATTTGCACAAATAGTGCTTGCAACTGATTATGGAATACATTATGAACATCAAGATGCTATTATTCAAGAATTAATAAATAGATATATTAAATCAGAAAAAATGATAAGTGATAACTAAGAGGTAAATTGACCATAAGCCTCTTAGATAATTGATGAGAAAGAGAGGAATATGGTTAATGAAAAGAAATGTGTCAATTCCTCTAATCTTACAGACGATGAGAGGAAAAAACAAGACAAGTTTATTAAAGTATTAGCTGATCTTATACAAAAGTATGGAAAACAGTTAAAGACAGCTTAATTATAGATTTTTAAAAAGAAAGGAGGGCGTCAAATGAATAGAGAAGGTAAAAAATGTGTTATTTACGTTCGTGTTTCAACTGAAATGCAGGTTGATGGTTTCTCGTTAGAAGGACAAAAAAATGTGTTGAAAAGATTTGTCGAAAGAGAAGCTATGGAACTAATACATGTATATGAAGATGCAGGTAAATCGGGTAAATCTATTGAAGGACGCCCTGCTTTCAAAAAGATGCTTGATGACATTAAAGATGGATTAGAAATTGATTATGTATTAGTTTATAAGCTATCAAGATTTGGTAGAAATGCAGCTGATATATTAACTTCATTGGAATTCATTCAATCATATGATATTAACTTGATTGCAACTGAAGAAGGAATTGATTCTTCACAAACGAGTGGGAAATTATTAATTTCTGTATTATCAGCAGTATCAGAAATAGAACGTGAGAATATCATTGAGCAAACTATGAATGGACGAAGAGAAAAAGCTCGTCAAGGTGGTTGGAATGGTGGATTCGCTCCTTATGGATACTCATTAGTTAATGGTGAATTATTCATTAATGAGGAAGAGGCTCCTGTAATAAGAGAAATTTTTGAAACGTTTGTAAATGAACCTGTTGGTCTTGGAGGTGTAGCAAAAAAATTAAATCTTCAAGGAATAAAGAAGATAGTTAGACAAAATGGAACTATTGATACCTGGAGCAGAAGCTTAGTTCAAAAAATAATAGATAATCCTGTTTATGCTGGATATATTGCATTCGGTAGAAGAACTAAGAAAAAAGTAAAAGGTACTAAAAATGAATATCGTATGGTTGAAACTGATGATTATTTATTATGTGAAGGTAAACATGAAGCAATAATTTCAAGAGAACTATGGAAAAAAACATTAGAAAAAAGAGAAAGAACTGGTGGAACTCAAGAGTCTTCAGTAGGTTACATCAGAACACATCTTCTTACAGGAATATTTAGATGTCCTAAATGTGGTGGTCCTATGTATGCTCAAAAAACCTCATGGACTAATCAAGATGGCGAATATCATGAAAAATATTCTTATCAATGCGTAAATCGTCGTCAAGAAAGAGGGCATCATTGTGATTATTCAAGATCAATAAGAAAAGATGTAATCGAACCAATTGTAATGCATTTAGTAAGCCAGTTATTAGTTGATGATACATTTGCAACTAGAATAAAGAGCTTAATTGGTAATGAAATTGATACCTCTAAACTTGAAAAAGAAAAAGCTAATTATGAAAAGAAATTAGATGACGTAATATCAAGTAAAGAAAGTTTAGAAGATGAAATCGATAGTTTACCTAAAAATATAAAAAATAGGGATAGGATATATAAAGATTTAACTAAACGATTATATGGAATGTATGATACAATTGACGATTTAGAAGAAAGAATAAAAGATATTAAACTTAAAATTGAAGGATTAAAACAAAATGAAACAAGTTTAGAAAAAATATATTCTATATTAAAGAATTTTAATGAATTGTTTAATATTATATCTGATAAAGAAAAAA
>CAZSIA010000030.1:7735-10838 GCA_964606905.1 uncultured Anaeroplasmataceae bacterium
CATCATTTATTAAAGAAATTAATATATATGAAGATTTTGATGATAAGAAAATCTTAAAAAATGTTAAGTTAAATTTCCCAGTATCAATTAATGGTAATGAAATTAGAGAAATATCTAACATTTCAACTGATGGTTTAAACATTATTTTAGATTTTGAAAATGAAGATAGCATTGAACTAATTAATAAAACAATGGAATGTGTTGAAGCTGCCAATAGAGGTAAAAAGGTTACGTATCCGATGATTAAAGAATATATATTAGAAAAATACGGATTCCAAGTTCATGCATGTTACATTGCTGAAGTAAAAAGAAAAGTTGGAATTGATATGCGTGAATGTTTCAATAAATCTAAGAAACCTAATGGTCCAATTGTAAAACATGTTACTCCAGAAAAAGAAGCAGCAATAATGGATGCTTTAAAGCACTTTTATGTAATATAGATGACACTTACTATAATAAAATGGTAAGTGTTTTTTGTTGTTTTAAAATGCTGAAAAATATGATAAAATTTATATAAAATGTACAGCAGGAGTGATAGTATGATTATCGATAATCCAAAGTTAATTTTACAAAAAAGTTTAGAGGATAGTTGTGGATTAACTGCTTATCTTAAAACTTTAGATATATATTCTAAAGATGTTTCGTCAGACACTGAATATCAAAAGAATTTCACTTCCTACTATAAAGTAAGAAGAGATCAAAAGTGGTTAGAAAAATATTATATTTTTTTAGAATCTCATAAAAATGATACTGATTTAACTTTTGAAACGGTTATAAGATATTTATCAAATATTCCTCATAAGGTTAATAAGAAGATGGCCGAATCCGGCTTTGCAGTAACAGTCGAAGCTTCTTTTGCAAGCAAATTGTTAGCTACAATTAATCCTGATTTTCCTATTTGGGATAGTCAAGTTGTTAGAGCGTTAGGTTACAAGATTGATGGAGAAACTTCCTTTGAAGAACGTATTAATGAATACATAAAAACTTATGCTAAACTAACAGAAGAAGTTAAGACATTTATTGATTCTGAACAAGGTCAAATATGTATTCAATTATTTGATGAATTATTCCCAAATCATAAACATATTAGTGATTTGAAAAAGATTGATTTTTATCTTTGGAATATAGGGAAGTAGATATGTTACACAGAATGTGTATATACCGTTGAAGTCGTGAGTCTATTAGAACAGAGAAGATAGTAAATAAAAAATGGTTAAATAATAAAATAATGAACGTAAAATTTTGAAATTAGATATTTAAACATATGTTAAAATGGTTTGTTTTATAATCGGGTTGTAAAATATTTGCAACTCTTTTCTTTGTGATTGACTTTGTAAATTTATCATTTATAATAAAAGAAAACAGAGATGTTATGAAGCGTAAAGTGCCATACTTTAGGATGTTGAGTATGGACGAACACAAATTAGTTGTGGCGGTTTCATAGCAAGTCCGCTGTAATAAATGCGGATCTCTTGAAGGGGGTCTTTTTTTATGAAATTAAAAGAAATTTTAAAAAATTACTGTGTTTTATTAATCACCATTTTAGCCATGTTGTTTTGGATAGGTTTTTTTGCCAGTGAAAATATCTATAATCAAAATAACACTTATTATTCATTTAATATAAAATCAGAAGTAATAGAAAGTGCTTTTATTAATGCGGATTTTTTCTTGGATGCTTTGAAAAAAGTAGATGACGAAGGAAATGTAAGTTATAGTTATGCTACTGTTAATCCAAATGAATTTTTTAGTAATGGTGATATCAAAATAATAGGAGAAAAAGGATTTATTAAATTAAGTATAAAAGCAAAGTACTTTATAGGTAGCGATGAGATGAATATCTCGGATAAATCGTTAGAACGATTTATGAAAGTTATAAAAAAGGTTGTTGGTTTTTACGATAAAGACGCAATCATAAATGGTATTAATGTTGAAGATTTTACTGATATTAAAAATATAGAAGTCACTAATTATATTAATCCCTATTACACTTCGATTTTTTCTTTAGCTGGCGGATTTTTAATCTTTTGTATTGTAATGTTTTTATTAAGAAATAAATTGAAATTTTCTAATCAAAATATATATGAAAATGAGAATATTTTTAAAACTCCATTTTCAAAAAAATACTGGAAGAAAGCTATTGATTCGCTACGAAAAATGAAAATTTTTGATATGTGTTTAATATCTATTTTGTTTGCTTTACAAATGATAACTAAGTTTATCACAATTCCTAGTGGATTTCCTAATTTAGAATTAAATATTACTTATTTAATTTTTGCCTATATTTGTTTGATTTATGGTCCTATTTGGGGGTTAATAATTGGGTTTAGTAGTGATATCTTTGGGTTTATGATGAATCCTACTATTTTTCATCCTGGTTATACATTACAAGCGATGTTGACAGGTTTTGTTTACGGATTATTTTTCTATAAAACTGATTTGAAATTTAGTAAAGTTTTATTATGCAGAATTGTTGTAAATATTTTTTTAAATGGCATTTATGGTTCTTTTTTATGGGGAAGTTACGCTGGATTAAGTTTTGATGCTACAATCACATATATGACCATTATTTCTTTGCCTAAAAATATTATATATTTAATACCACAATCTATTCTTTTATATTTCTTTTTACGTTTGGCGGTTCCGTTACTTGTAAAAAAGAATATTGTTCCTGTGGAAACTATTTATTTAAAATAAAAAGCCTAAATTTTATCTTGTTTTCTGCATACCTTAAACTGAGGTGAAAATTTTGCAAAATACATATAAAGGTATTGATTATACTACATATATTGTAAAAAGTGGTGACTCTTTGTATTCGATTGCTGAATTATTTAACAGTAGTGTTGATAATATTAAAAACTTAAACAATTTAGCGACAAATACAATTTATCCAAATCAAATATTATTTATTCCTAAACGTAATAATCAGGCTAATGTATATCAAACAGTTGAAGGAGATACGTTAGCTACAGTTTTTCGAAAACTTAATTTAGATACTAAATGTTTAAAATGTTATGCTCCACTTATGGATATACTTTTAGTGCCGAATCAATTGATTGAAATTGTTGATTATAAAATGAATTCAACTAAAAATGTTACATATATG
>CAZSIA010000031.1:0-10790 GCA_964606905.1 uncultured Anaeroplasmataceae bacterium
CCTTTTTTAGCGCATAGTTATTCTTATACATGTTACCATAAAACAGGCCGTGAGGAAAGTAGGCATTGTAAATTTATTTTAAATTTAATATAATGAAAAAAACATAAATCCGAGGTGTTTTCCATGTCTAGTATATCATATAAATATCAACTTGTGTTAGAAAAAATTATAAAATCTAAATTTGCGGAATTATTCAAGCTTGGTGGTAGCTTTGATAATTATATTTCAATGATTAGTGTACTTGGTGGTAAAGTATCAGATATCATTAGAAATTCAATTATAGAGTTTTTTGAAGAACTTGATTCTGCTTTTAAACATTCAGAAATCAGAAAGAAAAACTATTATTATAAAGATACATACCCCAGAACTTTAATAACTATCTTTGGTGAAATTAGATTTAATCGAACTTACTATTATTCTAAAAATGGTGATTTAGAAACAGGCTTCTTCTATGTTGATAAGCTTTTAGAACTTCCTAGAAGAGATAATTATGATCAAATAATAAAATCAATGTTAATGGAAGAAAAAGCTAACCATACATATGCTGAAGCTGCTAGAATTGTGTCTAAAAAGATAAATGATTTTTCAGGGTCTAATATTACAATAAGTAGACAGTTAGTTTTCAATGTATTTAATGATTTTGAAATTGATGATACTTACATTCAACCTAATGATGAAAAAATAGATTCTGAAATTTTATATATTATGTTAGATGAAAAGTTCGTACATACTCAAGGTTCTGTTGAAAATGCGGATGAGGAAGCTTTTCAAAATCAAAAAGTAGAAACTAAAACTATAGAATCTCATATTGAACAAAAACATCATTCAAAAATGGTTAAACACGCTGTTGTTTATACAGGTAGAAAAACAGAATACAGTAACCGAGTTAAACTTGTAAATAAAGCCGTTTTTTCAACCCTAGATGACCCTATAACTTTAATTGGAATGATTGAATCATACATCGATAATAACTTTACTGAAGGTTGTATAAAAACATTAGTTGGTGCTGGTGATGGCGCTAATTGGATTAATAGCGTTCTTAGAAATATTCATTTAACAACAGATGTTGAAAAAATCACTGTTCTAGATCCATTTCATGTAGGACAAGCCATCAACCGAATAACCACAGATAAAGATGAACGAACCATTTTAAAAGATTGTGTTTCACATGGCAAACGAAAAGAATTCGAACAATTATGTGACACCTTACTATCTAAATATCCTGATAGAAAATCTAAAATAGATACTAATAGAGACTAACTTTTAAAACACTGGGTATTCATTAGAAATCAAAAAAATAAATGGTTCTTAGGATGTCCTATGGAAGCTCAAATATCACACAATTTAGCTAAGGTGTTTGCTAGAGATCCTAAAGGTTATAAAGTTAAACATTTGTATAAACATATAAAACTACGAGATTTACAATTAAACAATACAAACATAAAAAAATTATACTTATATTCAAATGGATATTTACCAAAAAAACAATTTGTAAATCCTTTTGAAAGAGAATACAAATCAAATATTCCAGCTATTGAAACTGCTAGAGGAAATACGGCCAAAGAACTAAAACACATTTGCCATCATATTGAAAATTACTTGTAAAAGGAGATATTAAAAATGAACGAATACGATTTAAAACCACAATTACTAAACGCTTTATCTGATTACATTTCAGATAGTTTTCTTAAATATTTCGAAGATAATCTTGAGACAATTGAATTTGAAACATTACTTAACTTATATAGAACATTACGTTCTTTTGTTGAACCACAAAACTTACCAGTCTTAGATTTAGAACTTCCATTTTAAAAAAATATAGGAAGCTTTTTCAAACTCCCTATACCTAAAATTTCATTTTTTTAATTAACCTAAACATTATACAACTTTTTTTCCAAAATTATTTGACACTAATCAAAATAAATTTACTAACTTTCAAGATAAGCCATAATGCCTATAAAAGTATATAAGGCAACAAAAATTATCAGAAAAATCCACCAATACTTTTTCAACCATTCTTCAGCTTTCTTTTGTTCCTCTTCCTCTTTTTGCTTTCTTTCAATTTTATCTTGTCTCTTAATCTGTTGTTGTCTTTCTACATAACCTATAACTTTGTCTAATGGAGTTTTCTTAACTTTCTTTTTCCTAACATTTTGGATAATGCATTGAGTTCCACATTCAGAACAATATGCAACTTCAAAACTTGCATCCAACTCTAAAACTCCTCCACATTTAGGGCACGTAGCAGCAACAAACTTTGGTTGTTTATTTAATATACTCATAATCAATTCCTCCTTTTCAACCATTAGAGTAATTGTTTTTTTCGCGTATATTTAATCATGCTTTCGCTTCTTCTTTATCTACCAAAAAGAAGCAAAATTGGTGGAGCAAATAAAAATAGCAACATTCAATCGAACATTGCTATTTGTTATTTACTATTAAGTTAAAGTATCACACATATCCACTACATACCTCTCAATTGCAATTTTTTAGGTTCATTTGAGGGTTTGGATGAGCCGACATATCCACAATTATTAATTATAGATAATAATTAAAGTTGTTATTTTTACTTGTGGACATCTTTTCTAGAAAGTGTACAAACACATTCAATTTTTTCAGTCTTCGAAAACATATCTACACACTTAACGTTTCTAATTTCATATCCAAAGTCTTTGAATATTTTTAAATCTCTAACTAATGTCTCCGGTCCACATGAAACATAAACAACTCTTTTAACTCCCATTTTAGCTATTGCACTTATAAAATTATAAGTTGTTCCTGTTCTTGGTGGGTCTAATATTACACAATCAACTTTAATTTTATTCATTGCCAATTCATTAATAAATTTTGTTGAATCTTCACAATAAAAATTAACATTTGTTATATCATTAAATTTTGCATTAAATTTTGCATCATTTACTGCATCAATATTATTTTCAACACAGATAACCTTACCACAAGTTTTACTCGCTACCATACCAATTGTCCCAATCCCAGAATAAGCATCTATTACAATATTACCACTTCTTAAATTTGCAAATTCCATCGCAATGTTATACAGCTTTTCTGTTTGAACTGGATTTATTTGGAAAAATGAACGCGGAGAAAGTTTAAATTTTAATCCGCATAATTCATCTATAATAAATCCCTTACCGTACAATATACGTTCTTTTGTTCCCAAAACAATCGATGTGTCTCTTGATTGAACATTTTGAACAATTGTTGTAATTTTTGGTTCTAACTTTAATAAATCTTTCACAAAATTAGCACGTCCTGGGAAAAGTTCACTAGGTGTAACAATCACAATCATAATTTGATTTGTTTTAATTGCGTGTCTAACTAAAACATGTTTAACTACTCCACCATTAACAAATGGCATTATTTTATTTTGAGAAAGCGCAATATTAACACTCTTTAAAACTTTATTAATCATTTCACTTTGAATCAAACAATCATTTACAGTTACAATTTTATGAGAATGCTCTTCATAAATACCACTAACAACTTTCTTAGTTTTACTTAATTTAAAAGCCATTATTACCTTATTACGATAATAATAAGGATTATCTGCTTTAACAACCTCAATATTTTTTTTATATCCAATACTTAAAAATAACTTTTTAATATATAATTCTTTTTCTTTAATTTCTTCTTCATATGATATATCTAATTTATTACATCCACCACATAATGAAGAATAAGGACATTTTAATTCCATTTTATAAAACCTACTTTTCCATTAATACATTCTCAAAATACGCACGTAAAAGTTCTCCAACACTCCACGCCTGCGTGTAACAACCTCTAGTTCTTCCTGCAACATCTCCATCAAAGATTTCTGCAACTCCATTAATACATCCATCATTTAAATGTTGTCTAAATACATGAACTAATTCATTAATTTTATTAGTTACTTCCTCACTATCTCCATAAACATAGCGATATGCGTCTAAATAGCCACCAATCAAAAAGCCCCACGTAGTTCCCATATGATATGCCATATCACGCTCAAATAGTTGCCCTTCATAACGAGGTTTAAAACGAGGATCGCTTGGTGATAGACTTCTTAAACCAAACTTATTATATAATTCTTTTTCTACTACTTTAAAAACACTTTCTGCTTTATCTTTAGGTAAAATTTTAAATGGTAAAGATAATACCCAAATTTGATTTGGCCTAATTGATTTATCATTTGGATCAACTACATCAAATAAACATCCAGTTTCTTCACAATAAAACTTTTCATTAAATGATTTATATACTTTACTTGCTAAATCATTATAGTAGTTATAATCATCTTTAAATTTTTCAGCAAAAATACTCATAATCATCAAAGCATTATACCACAAAGCATTAATCTCGCATGGTTTACCATGACGAGGTGTTACAACAATATCATTAATTCTTACATCCATCCATGTAACTTGATCCAAATCAGAACCCGCTCGAATTAAATAATCACTATCCATTCCAATTGAGAATAGGGTAGATGTAGAATAGGCTTTAATTATATTTTTTAAAACAGGGTAAAGTTCTTTTTCAACAAAATCGTAATCATCTGTATAATTAACATATTTATAAATAGCGTAAAAATACCATAAAGAAGCATCTACAGTATTATATATTGGTTCAGCTCCATCATCAGGAAACATATTAGGAATCAAACCATCTTTTTCATATAAAGCAAAAGACTTTAAAATTTCTCTAGATTCTTTAAATCTTCTAGTAACAAGCGTCAATCCTGTAAAAGCAATCATTGTATCTCTTCCCCAATCAGTAAACCAAGGAAGCCCTGCAAGAATCGTTTTTAAATTAGTTGAAGCCCTATCACAAATAAATGTATCCGCACTAACTACTAAATCCATAGCCAAACTATCTTTCAATTTAGATTGACGGATTAAACGTTCAATACGTGCTTCATAATCAATAATAATGCCAAAAGCATCAGTTTTTGGGAGACGATCAATAGTACAAATACAACCAACTAATTTAACTTCATTAGCCCTTAAATCAATACGAATTTTAACTGGTTTATAATGATGATCAATTGCACAATCACCTGTGTTAACATCATACGCACAAAAAAGACCATCTGTATATTTATTATCATTAGGGATTAAGGTACCTGTAGAATAAGCAAATTTAATTTTAACATCCGGATTTTTTTCAGGAACTAATGATAAAACATTATTTTTCATAGATTCAGTAAATTTCAAATCATCAATATTACTAGCCGAACCATGATCACGATAATTGAATAATGGTTCTAAATATAAAACAGCATCTACTCTACTTAAAATTTCATAGGTAATTGCGACTGTATTAGAGTTATACATTGGTGAAATGCGTTTTTTAATTGATATTCCTTCAACAGAATAATTAAATGTAGGAATATAGTGTAAATAAAACTCATTTAAATATTTGTTACCTTCTTTAATTGTATTTTGATAATTTTGAGCTTCTAAATCATAAACATTATTTCCAATATGGACGGTTTCATTAATTCTCGCTAAAAGAAGTGTTCTTAAAACAGGCGGTTTTAAACAAGCTACTAAATATCCATAATGTTTACGATGACTACTGTTTATAATCGAATGACTACAATATCCACCTAAACCATTAGGCAAACAAAAACAACGTCCATCTCCTTCATAAAATTGTCCAAGAATATCTCTATCAAAATAATACATAAGATAACACCTCACTCTATGTCCAAAACACTCTATTTTAATTCTATCACAAATTAAAAAAATGTTTAAAGAAAAAAACATGATTTTTACAAATCATGCCTCATAAAATTAATATTTAACTTTTTTCATTAATTCCTTTATTTTTTCTTCATCTACTTTAACAAGTAAGCGATCATAAGTTAAAAGTCCATTTGTTTCATCTTCTACATCACTTACTTGAGTATAAATTGCTCCAGCTAATCCTTGAGGAATTAAAGCTATAACATCACGTTCATATAAAGCGATAATAGCATCTGTCAAAGAGACTTTATCATTATAAATTTTATATCCGTAATTCTTTTTCGAATTAAAGGAGTGCTCATTTATTTTTAAACTATACCCACCAAACTCACTTAAAACAATTGGTCTACCATCAGGTTTAGGCAACTTAACTTTTTTAAAGTAAACATGAATACTACTAACATCGCTTTTCTTTTGCCAAAACCAACCACTTGTTGAATCAAAAACTCTTGATAAATCCTTTTCTTTAAAAAATTCATACATTTCATCTGAAGAAAATTGTCCCCAACCTTCATTAAAGATTGTATAGTAAACGACACTAGGATGTTTATATAAAAGATTGATTAAATTTGTTCCGTTGTCTAAAAAGCCTCTTCTTCTTACTAATGAAACCGTATGTTTCTTATCACTTAATTTCTTCAAACCAATTGTCGGAAGTGCGGTATCACGGAAAAATGAATACTTACCTGAATTAGGAAAATCTTGCATTACCAACATTCCTAATTTATCAGCTAAATAATAAAACATTTGCGGTTCTACTTTAATATGTTTACGTAAAGTATTAAAACCCAATTCCTTCATTTTTAAAATGTCATATGTATATGCTTCATATGAAGCAGGTGTATAAATACCATCACTAAAATAACCTTGATCCAAAAGACCATTTATAAAAATAGGTTTGCCATTTAAATAAAATTTATCTTCAACAATTTTAAATTCTCTAAAAGCAAAATATGTCTTAACTAAGTCATTTTTATTTTTTATAACAACATCGTATAAATTAGGAGTATCTAAATCCCACAAATAAACTTCATCTAACTTTAATTCAAATTCTCTATCAACCTCACCACAATAAAGTACCTTACCTTCAAAAGAGATTTCTATATTAAACTTTTGCCCCTTACTACGAATTTTACCAACCAGTGTACCGTCAATACTTGGATAAAAAATTACATTCTTAATTGCATCAATGCTATATGATTCCATCCAAACAGTTTGCCAAATACCACTTGCTTTTGTATACCACATACCACCACGTTTATACCCTGCTTTACCAACACCAAAGTTTAAATTAGGACCATTTTCTACAACAACAACAAGCTCATTAACTCCTTCATGAATAAACTGCGTAGCATTCAAACTAAATGGTAAAAAACCACCCTCATGATGCATAGCGTAATTTCCATTAATATATACATCACAAATTTGATTTACCGCACCAAAATTAATCATTACAACATCTTTGATAAATTCTTTTGTTAATTCTATTTTTTTACTGTAACATAAAAATTCATTTTTCTTTAATTCTTTTCTTACCCCACTCAAACAAGATTCAAGTGGAAAAGGAACAACAATTTCACCTGCAAAAGCTTTAGGAATCTCATTAACTGTTGTAATTTCATAATCCCAAATACCATTTAAATTTAAATAAGAATCACGCACTAAATATGGACGAGGATACTCTTGTAAGGGAGCACTTTCATTTAAACTATTCGCCCACGGCGTCATCATATTGTAATTAAGCATTACATTCACCCTTCTTTTTTAAACTAATTAAATAGATAACCACAAAAGTTATTAAGCCAATAATTGTTCCCGCAATAAAAATAAGTGAAGATGGAGTATAAGCATCACCTGCCACACCTAAAAATCCCTCGCTAGTATTTCCAGATAAAATCGAACCAATCCAAGGACCAACAAGCATTGGAATTAATACAGAAACAAAGATTCTAATTCCTTGAAATAATCCAACTTCACTTTTTGGCGTATTATCACGAATTGATGCATTAAAGCAAGCCCCTAAAGATAGATATCCCATCATCATTAAAAGTGTTCCAATAAATACAAAAACAACATTTGTAAACAATCCCAAAATAATTAATCCTACTAAATATATTCCTAACGAAATTATACTAGTACGTACAAAACCATATTTATCGATAAGTTTCCCATAAAAAACGGTAAACACGGCAGCAAGTACAATTGCAGGTGCAAAAATCAAAACATAATTTTCCAATTGCAAAGTATTTGTAAAATATAAAATCAAGTAAGGCATAAAAATTTGAACAGAAATTGAAAAAACACAAATACCTAAAAATAAAAAGTATAATAATTTATTCTCTTTAATAACATTTAATTTAAAACCATAAAAAATATTTTTAAAATATGATTCATCCTTTTTGCAAATAGCTGGCTCTTTAAGAATAAAGAATCCTAAAACACCTACTAAAAATATAACAATACCAATTGTTAAGAAAATAATAGTCCATTCATTTGGAGTCCCTTCAACAAACATCCTTCCACCAAAAACAACTAAAATAGCAATTAAAGGCATTGCCGAATTTACTCCTTCTACCTTGCCTCGATTACTTGAATCAGTAATATCGGTCATCCAAGCATTAAATGCTGCATCATTGGCTGTTGAACCAAAAAAGGTCATTAAACAGTCAAAACCAATAGTTAATCCAATTCCTAATGCAAATGCATTAACAGTTTGTCCAAAAATACTAGACAATGTTTCCACTTTTAATAATGCAAATGCCATGATAGACAATCCCCATAACAAATATCCACCACAAATAAATATTTTTCTTTTACCAATTTTATCACTTAAAGCTCCCATAAAAAGCGTTGTAAGTGTAGCAGCAATTGCGGACATACTAACCATTAATGCAATATCATTTAAACTTGCTTTAAACTCATTTTGGATGAAAACATTAAATAACATATTTTCAATTGTCCAAGCAACTTGTCCGCATAAACTAAATAAAACAATAGCAAGCCATGTTTTACGACCTAACTTTTCTTTCATGATATCTTCACCTCATATATTGTAAATTATACCAAAAAAATTACAAGTATATAATAACAATTTAAATATTGGTAAAAAATGAAAGATAATATTATTTTTATTTAGATTCTACCGCTTGAATTCTTTCAATTTGTCGATTTACTTCATCTTTTAAATATGGATATGCTTTAGAAATTGCTTCGAGAACTTTTGTTTTATAGAAAATATACACTTCACTCTTTCCAACCTTACCATCTAATTCATATAATTCTTCATCGTATGCGGTTAAATTATGTCTAATATAATTTACCATCCATCTTTGAACTACTTCTTCTGGTGTTTTTTTGTAATAAGGTTCATATTCATCATATAAATCATAATTATTTGCTTTTCTATTAATGATAGCATCATTTCTTAACATCTTTTTTGAAATCACAATTACTCTAATTTGTAAAGTTTTAGCTTTAAAATAATTCATCAATTTCTCTTTTTTTGTTTCAACCGCTTTTTTAGCCCCTAAAACATAATTATTACGTCTTAAAAGATGTTGTTTAAACCGAGTGCTTTCCATCGCTTCTAACACTATTTCTTTGCTCCAAAGTTTCATATCTGGAGCACATTTATAATAAGGATTTGGTTTAAGAGTGGGTAGAGGCAATAATTCTGATATTAATTTATCATTAAATCCTAATTGTTTTAATTTAGTTAAAGTATACATTTCTTGTTCTAATTTTGTCATATTATAGTTAGCTCCTTTTTCATTAAAAAAATAAAAAGTGATATGTATCAAAAAGATAAATAGATTTAATAATCTAATTAGCCTCTTTCCGATTACATATCACGCATTAACATCCTATCAGCAACATAGGGTAGCCTATTAAATTTGTACAACCAATACCAAGTGTGATAAGTCACCTGAATATCCTCTACTAGTTGGTATTTTTATTATAATATATTCCAGAGAAAAAAAAAGATAAATTAACTTTTAATATTAGTAAATAATTTTTGGTAAAATAAAAACTTCCAGAAATTAATCTAGAAGTCTTTTTCTATTTCTTAAATTAGTTTAATTCAGCGAAATATTTGATTGTTCTTACCATTTGGCTAGTGTAAGAATTTTCGTTGTCATACCAAGCAACAACTTGAACTTGATATAAACCATTTCCTAATGGAGATACCATTGTTTGAGTTGCATCGAAGATAGAACCTTCAGTAGCACCGATGATATCGCTAGAAACGATTGCGTCTGTGTTATATCCGAAAGATGGAGATTCTTGAGCTTTCATTGCAGCATTGATTGAATCAACTGTAACTTCTTCATCTGATTTAACTACAGCAACTAAGATTGTAGATGAACCTGTAGGAACAGGAACACGTTGAGCAGAACCGATTAATTTACCATTTAATTCAGGAATAACTAATCCGATAGCTTTTGCAGCACCTGTAGAGTTAGGTACGATATTAACTGCAGCAGCTCTTGCTCTTCTTAAATCACCTTTACGGTGTGGTCCATCTAATACCATTTGGTCACCAGTATAAGCATGGATTGTGCTCATGATACCAGATTGAATTGGAGCGTAATCATTTAATGCTTTTGCCATAGGAGCTAAGCAGTTTGTTGTACAAGATGCAGCAGAGATTACTGTATCTTCAGCAGTTAATACATGTTCATTAACACCGAATACAACTGTTGGTAAATCTTTTCCAGCAGGAGCTGAAATAACAACTTTTTTAGCACCAGCAGCGATATGAGCAGATGCTTTTTCTTTAGAAGTATAGAAACCTGTACATTCTAAAACTACGTCTACATTTAATTCTCCCCAAGGAAGATTTTCAGCTTTTGGTTCCTTGTAGATTGTAATTTGATGTCCATCTACAGTGATAGAACCTTCACCAGCTTCTACTGTATGACCTGCATATCTACCTTGAGATGAGTCATACTTTAATAAGTTTGCTAACATTTTTGGATCAGTTAAATCGTTGATAGCAACTACTTCATAACCTTCAGCACCAAACATTTGTCTGAAAGC
>CAZSIA010000032.1:0-10771 GCA_964606905.1 uncultured Anaeroplasmataceae bacterium
ACCGCGTGTTCTTTGACCTTTAATAATTAATTTTTCACCTAATGTTTTGATAATAAAACCATCGAGATTTAAATCATTTGTTTCAAAACCTGATTTTTCAAAGAAGATTGTGTTACCAATTGATATATATTTACCTTCTTCTCTTCCAGTGAAATTCTCATCTGTAACCATCGGAATTTTCACACCCGTTGATGATTCAATATATGATTGCATTTCGTTTGCGGCACTTTTCTCACCCGCTTCATAATCAGTAGGATAAACAATCGTATATTCAGATTTACCATTAGAAACTAATTGAGAAACAATATTTTCTTTATCAATACCTTCATTCTCATTATATTCGTCATTATTAGTAGGTGTTTGTACTGGAGTTTTACTATCTTCGTTTTCATCGCATGAAATTACTAAAAAACATAAAAGTAGTATTAAAAATAAATTAAAATATTTTCTCATATTAATTCACCTCGAATTCATAGAATTCTGTTGTATAATGATATCCATTATTAATATAAATGATAATACGATAAATGCCCTCTTCACTTAATTTATGTAATGAACCTTCATTAACAAAAATATACTTACCAGCACTATTAATAAGTGCAATATTAACTGTAATTTCTTCATTTGATTTAATCACAGGTATTTTAATTTCTGAGTTTAAAGAATAAGAATTATCAGGAATATTTTCAACAGTATAAATAGGAGTATTATTATTTTCAACTGATATAGGTAAAGTATGTGTCTTCTTTAAACCAGAACTACTTGTAAATTGATATTGAACTAACCATTCACCATACTCATCTAATTGTATGTTTTGTGTTATAGATGCATCTAATTGATATAAAATAGTTTTATTAGATGGAGACTTAACTGTCACACTTACATCATATCTACCAGATAAAACACTCCAAGATTGTGCACTAGGAATAATAATATTCTTTCCATAAGAAATATCTTGGTCATAAATTGATGTGCTAAAAACAATATTTGGCATACTGATATCTTCATACTCTTGTAAAACACCATTATCATCGAAATAAGAATCAAATGATTTTCCACCTAAACTATATACACAAAAACCTGTTTCGCTATCTACATTAGTAAAGATAAATTTTACTTTAATAAGATTAGATTTAAATCCATCAAATAATTTTCCATTTGAATACTTTTCAATTCCAAATACACCAGTAATCTTATTTGAAATGTTATTAATTGTTAAACTTAAATAAGTTTCACCATTTTTAATATAACTTACAGCTTTTTCACTACGTCCATTATCATTTAATTCAATATAATAGAAACCATTTTGATAAGTTATATCAATATAAATACTTTCAAATTCATTATAAAAATCTGTTAAAACAACTCTAAATGATTTAGAAATATTGAATTGTGAATTTAAACCTATCTCTAGTGTTAAACCATTTGAACTAGATGCTATTAACGGATTAATAAATTCAAATGTAGTATCATTAGAAAAACGATACTCTAAAACATTTTTAGTATTTAATTCTGTTACTTCAGAATTATCAAAAACGAAATAATCACTTAAATATTTTGGTGATACAACGGTTACATAGAAATCTTTAGTAGCTCCTTTACTTACTTCTTGAATGTGAATAATTTCTCCTTCATCTTCAACAACTTCATAACGCTTATCTGAATACTCAATTTTTTTACCATTTACTAAATAATATTTTTCCGGATAATATTGACTACTATTTTTATCTTTTGTATAATCAACAGCCTCAAATGTAGGTAAGATAAGTGTTGTACCTTTAATAATGAAAGAATTTACTCCTTCGCTTGTAATTACAGGTTTATCACTAACTACAATATCAATAGTTTCTTTCCCACTAATTTCTTCTCCACCATAAGCAATAAATTTATACTCAATTTCTAATTTACCTGCCTCATAAAAACAACATCTTCATAAGCTCCCTCAGAAATTTCCGTTCCATTAAATTTATATTTTACATCTTCATAAATTAAACTTGTATAACATTTTACATCAACATCGCTTAACATGAACGTTTCCCCAACATAGTACTCACCAAGCATTGGAAGATTAGCCTCAAAAGCCGTTTTTTCACCAACATATAAATCTAAATCTTTAATTTTTTCATTACCACTTTTATCTTTTAATTTATATCTGATAATATAATCACCAACTTCTTCTGCAATAAAATATTTTCCATCATAAAGCTCGGTTACATCTTCATAATATCCATAAACTTTTCTTCTTAAAATTGAAACTTCAACATCATTCACATCTAAATTTCCATCGATTAAATCCAATGCAACGCGTGGAGTTGGCACTTCATATTTAACATTAGCGGTAGCATTAGGGGCTTTATCAGTTAATGAATCGAATAAAATTGAAGGTTCAGTCGTATCAACTAAAGTACTTCCACTAAACTTTTGACCAGCTATTTCACTAATTAAAACTCCACTAGCCTCACCATCAGCTAAGAAACTTATTTCCATATAAACTTCACCAGTTGTAAATCCACCCCATTCTTTACCTAAGCCTACTTGATTAGAATCATCAATATCTAAAATACAATATTGAACAGGATTAAATGCATAACCTAAACATAAAAATTGGCGTTCTGGATAATCAACTTGAAGTTCAATCCAATGAACATCACTACGCATCGTGCCATCTAACATTTGACCATTAAAATGAACAGGAATTGTAGAACCATAATTATTTCTTACACTATGATCACCATCATTATTTCGAGCCAGTGTTCTACCATCATAATTAACATAACAGTGTGACCAGTCTGGCATACCTGGATAGAATGGATAGTAAATTGGATAAGCAAAATATTCAACCACATTACTACTATCATATATATCAATTAATCTAACATGAATTTCACTTGTTAAAGTATAATCTTCTGTCGATAATGGTAAGATTTTTATAATATTTTCTTCTTTTGTAATATTATTTAAATCAATAACATTTTTATATCTAAATGTAGCAACATCGCCTCTATCAGCCATTACTCTAACTCCATTATCAGCTATTGCATATTTAGGAGAATCGATATTTGCAGTAATACTTTTAACATTATTACCCGCTATAAATAAATCAGTCACACCATTATTTAAAGCTGTAAAAATGTATTCATTTTCTAATATAACACCATTTGAACTAGCTTTTAAAACAATGCGATAATCTCCTTCAACACTCGGATAAAATCCACCATTGGAAAGATCAACAACATTTCCATTAGGATCATATGCCGTAACATTCGCTTTTACTTTAACATTATCAATATAGGCGTATATATCTGCGCTGATATATTGACCAAATGAATAAATTGATTGGAAACTTACATCAAAGCGATCACTTGCACCTACAACAAAACTAGAACTCTTAGTATGTCGATATCCATAAGTATCAAAAGTAACATAAATTATAGAAAACTCTCCTTCTTTTCCAACAAAATATGTTCCATCACCGCTTTGGAATGTATAGTTTTTTAAAACTTCCATCCCTTCTTGGATAAGAGCATATACTTCTAATTGTTCATCTTCATCATAAGCTTTAATCTTCTTGATTGTGATTGTATCACCTATTGAATATGAATCGTTATAATAAACTTCTTCAAAGATAACATCTCTTATGCTCGATTTAGCGTTTGTAACTACTACTGTAATCGATACAGCTAATAAAAGTGAAACAACTAAAGTAAAGCATAGTTTAAACAAACTTCTTTTACTCATCCTTTCAAACCTCCTACTGTAACTTTTTCTGAAATAAATTTTTGACAAACAATCCAAATGATTGCAGTTGGAATTGCCATAATAATAAATCCAGCTTGCTTAACTGGTTCAGAAACACCAAATAAAGCAGCATTTTCTTGAAAATAATATACACCATATGCTAATGTCGGGTAACTAGGTAAATAAACAACAGTCGTCATATAATCATTCCATGCACCAACAAAGCCTAATAAGAATAAACTTAAAAATAGTGGCATAAGCATTGGATAATAAACTTTAAACATAATTTTAAAATGACCAGCTCCATCAATTTGTGCAGCTTCACCATAATCGCGTGGTAGCCCTTTAAATGCACCATATAGTAAAATATAGTTAAAACCAAAACCACTACCACTCACTAAAATATGCATTATAAGATTATCATAAATACCTAAAGCATCTCTAACAGCAAGCGAAGATGGTAAATTACCAATTATTGGAATAATCATTGTTGCAACAGCAACAGTAAAGATCAAATTTTTACCTTTAAAATCATACTTTGCAGTTGCATAAGCAGTAAGTGAAGGTAAAAATACATTCATAAAAGATGTACCTACAGCCAAAACAATTGTAAAAAAAGCCATTTGAGGAATCTTATATGTAACTTCATATCCCTCTTGTGTGTTTACAACTGTATACTCAATTTTGTTAAAAGCTTCAACATAATTGTGAAGGTTATTAAAACTGCCAATCGCTTTAGGATTCATAATATAATCATATGAATTCAATAATGAGGTATTAATTGTTAGAAAAATCGGAATTAAAAGAGAAATGCTGTAGACTAAAATAATGATTCCAATAATTGAAAATACAATTTTATCAGCATGACTACTTTGTTTTAAAATCTTTGGTCTACTCATGCATTTTTCCTCCTCTTCTTCTTATGATGTTCTTCCATTGGATCAATGCGGTCCATCAATTTTTTAACTAATAAAGTAACTGGTAAAGCGACGATTGTACAGAATAATCCTAATGCACTAACATAACCATATTGTGGTTTTTTATATTTAATGGTTAATTGATAAATAATATAACCAGTCAAAGATGCATTCTTACTAGCATCAAGTCCAAAGAAACTATATAGAGGACCCATATCACTTAAAATACCTGCCACGCCAGTAATAATAAATGTAGACATTGTAGGTATTAACAATGGAACTATAATATGCCAAATAATTTGTAAATGTGATGCGCCATCTAACTGAGCACATTCAATCAACTCTTTATCAATTGCATTTATTTGATTTGGATAAATAATCAAAGCCATCGAAAATCCAACCCATAATGAATAAAATGTTGTTGTCCAGAAGACATATTGTTGATCCGTTAACAAGTTAGGAAATCCAGAAATTAAAGATGGAATTTTATAAATCATTCTTTGTGTAATTAAAGCCATCAACATTGCTGAAATTACGGTTGGTATCATTACTATTACCTTAAAAATTTTACTTCCAGCAAATTTTGTATAAACATAATAAGAAAATAAAATATTTAATGGCATACCTATTCCTGTAATTATAATAAATCTTAACACTGAATTTTTTGTAGCTATCCACAATGTGGCATCACTACCTGAAAATAAATCATTAAAAACGTTTTTGATGTTTGTAAATTCCGGGTCAAATGAGAAGCTGTAATCATCATTCATCTTTTGAAATGCTAATAGAAAAGAATTGAAATTAACGACCACATAGAATATTATGAACAATATTATTGGATAAGCTAATATTGTAATCAAAAACAAATTCTTTTTAAGATTATTTAACTTCTTATTTGTCATTATTTGTATAAGTCCTTTACACTGTTATACATGTTGGCCCATGTAGTTGGAGTGTAAACTTTAGACAATGCCTTTACTACAGCTTCAGCACCGTTATCTTTAATAGCACCGTAAAATCTTGAATATTTTGTTCCATTTACTGTAACGTTAAATCTTTCAGGTGAATCGATAGATGTATATAATGGGCTTAATGAATAAATTAAATCAGGACGAATAATTTCAACATTATCACTATGAATTACTTCATAGAAATTTTGACCAAATTTTGTCATTTTACTAATTTGTTCTTCAGTCATTTCATAATCATAAGGTAAAATTGTTGAATTATACATTGAGAATAACGCCAATGTTTCACTCCTTGTAAAGTTTAATAAAAACTCTTTAATTGCATTATCCTTTTTTTCATCACCAGTTTTTATTGCAAATGCACTACCATTAGAATTTGTAGGTAAATAGAATTTGCCTTCACTTTCAACAGAGTGTCCATCATAGGCTGGAATAGGCATAATTCTAAAATCACGTTTACCATAACCATAATCACTACCATTTCTACTTTCATCGATATCGAAATAATCTCTACCTTCATTTTCCCACCAAAAACCATCAAAAATCATCGCAATAGGTGTTTCATTATGACTTAATATAAATTTACCTTCAGTATCTGTATGATTATATCCATCAATATTTTTACAAATATAACCAGTATTTATTAAATAGTTATTTAAGAATTCAATAGCTTTTATTTTTCCTTCAGGAAGATTTTCAGTATAAACCTTATAACCTTCTTCAGGTGTTAAAATAGTTTCATTACCAGTTGAAGGTGAAGTGTATTTTCCTTCAAATAATAAAGTATTAGTATAATTAGTTTTTCCATCATATTGACCCCATACAATATCACAAATTGGCATTAACATATCATTTGCATATAAATCAGAATATATAAAAGGAATAACTGTAGCACGATTTAATTTTTCAATCATTGCATCAAATTCTTTCATTGTTGTAGGTAAACCGTCATCATAAGTTCCTTCTACACCATCAATACCTTTACTTAATCCATTTGCAGTAGTTGAATCAGTAAGGAATAAATTTAATTGTGTAAATAAATCATGGTCATAAATCACACCACACACACCTTGTGTGAAAGGAATACCAAATAAATTTCCTGATTTATCCGAATATGCTTTTTGGAATAATTCAGAATCCCAAACTCTATCGTATAATTTTTTACCATTTTCTTCACTTTCCCAAATATCATTTAAATTAATTAAATATTCTCCAGCAATAAGTTCATCAATATCACTTGAGTCTGCAAAATAAATAGAAGCTTCATTAACACCAGTTGTAACACGGTCAGTAATCTCTTCAACACTATATTTGTTATCCGAAACACGCTTAAACATATAGTCTTCTGAGGTTTGGTTATACTCTTCAATTAAAGTATCCATCCAACTAGTACCAAAACCACCAGAGAATAAACTTACATAAATTATTTCTTTTTCTCCTGAATCAATTTTTTTCCTTTCCCCCATACAACCAGTTAAAGCTAAAACTGCTAATAGGGTTAAAAATAAAGTTAGTATTTTTTTCATAATAATCCTCCTCTTATCGTTCAAATTCAATAACACAAGCTGAAACTAAATTATTAAATTCTAATTCTATTGTGTTATTTTCATTTTGACAATTAATTTTTATGTTAGGATTGCTAGGGTAAGCAATCTTCGCACTTATAAACTTAAATGGCAGTTTTACTTTTTGTTTACCAGTTTCAAATGAATAAACAAAGATAAATGCCTTATGGATAGTTTTTAAACCTGACACAAGAAATTTATCAACGCGTTTGGCAAAGCCATTCGGATAAAAAGGTACTGCTTCTTTTTTGAAAGGTGCTAAATATTTATAATATCTAATACCTTCTTTTAATAATTCAAATTGTTTTTTGTTAAGTTTAGCTAAATCACTAGCTAAATGCATTCTACCAACTAAAGAATTAACAACATTCATAACTACCTTTTCATCAGTTATATCTTCTGTTGGTAAATTTGCTGCTGGATAACACCACACACCAGCTTGTTCTGGTAAAACTAATGATAAAATATTTGTTGCAATATATGGATATAATTGATAATTTACTTGATCAGATGTAGAAACTAAATTAGAAACAGACAAAGTCATATAATCCATTCTATTTCCACCACTAGCACAAGTTTCAACTACTACATGAGGATATCTTTGGCGAATGTCCTCATAAAACTTCTTAACAGCCATAGCGTGTTCAAATAGTGCCTCACCAGGATTTATTCCGTTCAAGTCACTTCCATTACAAGGCTCAATATTATAATCAAATTTAAAATATTCAACACCATAATTTAAAACTAAATTATCAATTATTTTATTTAAATTATCAATTACCAATTTATTACGAAAATCTAATTGATATCTATCAGATACTAAAAGCACTTCACCAGCACGTTGAAAATATGCATCACGCGGATAAATACACTTCGCATCACCCAAATTTCCAACCACTTCCGGTTCTAACCACAACCCAACTTTTAAACCTAATTTTTTAATATTATCTAAAGTTGTCTTTAAACCATCTGGATATTTTGTTTTACTTGGTTCCCAGCGACCAACATGATAAAATGGGTCAACGACCTCATCATGCCATCCACAATCAATAACATAATAATCACATCCCGCTTCACTAGCTAAACGTGAAAAATGTTGTGCAGTTAAAGCTGTTGGAGAATTCCATGAACCGAACATATATTCATTAAAAATGATTGGCATTTCTTTGTTATCTTTACTATCTATTATAATTTTTCTTCTATAATGAGTTATACCTTCAATCACATCATTAAGTGAATCAGCTAATGTGATACTTGCGGTAACTGTTTGATATGCTTGATTTGGTTGTAATTTTTTCAAATAGCCGTTATCTATATAATTAGGACCACTTATATGTAAAGATAAACTCTTTAAATAATCTCCTAATTCATATGCCCAACTGTTATTTGATTCAATTTCAAATAATAAAAATTGACTTGTTTTTGTATTTTCTAAGATAGCCATCGGTGCGTAGCATTTTGTACTCCAACCACCAGTATTATTAACCGCATATCTTTTCATTGATTTTTGTTTGTGTCCTGCAGCAATTCCTAGTTGAGTAATTGTTAAGGATTGCCAATTTGCTTCATTATACCATCCGTTATTTGGAATATGTAAAATAACATCATCATAATTATCAATTCCTAATAAACCATAAAATGCAAAACTACTAATATATTCGATATTTATATTTTTTTCTGAAATATTTTTAACTACTGAATAAGAAGAAATAGTATTTTGATGTTCATAGTAATTATAAAATATAATAACTTCTATAATGACATTAATTAAATTTAATTTTAGTTGAGTATAATCTGTAAATGTACATTCATCAAATGAAACAAACTTCAGTGATTCAGGCTCACTAGTTCCTATATGTCTAGGATTATAATGTAAATGATTTCCGCGTCCAGTAATATCAATTTCAATCGGTGTTTTAAAGTAAAAGTCAAAATCATCAATTTTAGATAAATATCCATTACCTAAGCCAACGATTGTAACGCGATTTTTTTCATCTACATTAAAAGTAATATTTGCGTTTTTTCCGCCAAAACGTTTTAACATAAATACACCTCGTTTTTTAAAATATATAGCAAATCAAACATAATTAAGTTATAATATTTTTAAAAGAATACCTGAAGTGGAGGACTTCTATGAAAAATATTATTGATTTTTTAAAAGTTCTAACTTACATAAGAAGAAAACACTTATCTTCTGAAGTTATGATCCCACATCAACATAATTCGTGGGAAATAATATATTGTACAAAAGGTACAATTGAGGTTAAAGCTAATGTAAATAATATTAATACTTCTAACTTTATCCACATGGGGCAATATGCAATAATTAAACCTTCTGTAAAACATTGTCTTTATTTCAAAGAGGATTCATATTTAATGGTCTTAGAAATTCAAGAGACGAAACCATTTACAATTGAAAAGTTATTAAAGAGTGAAGAGATTAAAATGAAATATCCATCTTTAAATCGTGCTTTTAGTAAAATTGGTGATATCGTTATTTTAAATGATACTAACAATGTTGGTAAATATATCGATGAATTGATCTCTGAATTTGTAAATATGAATAATCAAAGTAAAAACAATCTAATAATGAATTACGAATACCGAATTACATTAGAAAAAATTTTACTAAATATTTGTAGAGCTTTAAATAATATCATTGATAAAAAGAGTAATATCTACATTAATAAATGTATCAATTATATAAATAGCCACTACACTGAAGATATTAAAGTAGCTGATATAGCAACTAATTTAGATATCTCTAGTTCATATTTAGAAAGAATTTTCAAAAATGAATATAATCAATCAATTATCGAATATATAATTAATCAAAGATTAAACTATGCAATTATCCTACTTAAAACTACCTCTTTAAGTTATAAAACAATTGCTGAACGCTCTGGTTTTAAAACTTATATTCAATTGTACAAAGCATTTAAAACAAAACTAGGTTGTACAATTGATGAATTTAAACAAAATCGAGATTATGTACAATTTTTCCATGAAGACTTTCATCAAGTCTAAAATGTATTATGAGTAATCATTTTATGATAAAAATTCATAAAAATATCTTTTCCAACTCTATCTTCTAAATAAGGTAGAGTTTTTTCTTCTAATTCTTCTATTATTTTAATTTCTTTATTTAGATAACGTGTAAGCGTATCTAAAGTTGATTTAGTTCTTTCTTTTAATCCGCCCAAACGAACTTCTTGAACATCAAATCCATAAGTTTTATTTTCAATATTCCATTGATTTTTAAAATCAATTAATAACAGATCAATTAACCTAATAATTTTCTTAAGTTTAACAGTAGCACTTAATAGCTCTACATCATTTTTTTCTTGATAAGCTTTTCTAATATTAACACCTAAACGTGCTTTATAAGATAAAATTTTAGCTAAAGTAGTTAACGTTTTAAAATAATAATCACCTATCTTAAGTTTACTGTTAAGTTTTTTTAACACACTTAAAACATCATTATAATAATCATCATATGTAGGGTCTGTGTGTTCATCAAACATGCCACATAAATAATCATTATATAATAAATTAGGTATGGTAAAAGACTCATTTATTATTT
>CAZSIA010000033.1:0-10681 GCA_964606905.1 uncultured Anaeroplasmataceae bacterium
GAGATAATAATTATGAGTGTTAATATTGTTGAAGTAACTTCAAGAAAAGAATTGAAAAAATGGGTAGAATTTCCAAACAAGTTGTATAAAGATAATAAATATTATGTTCCTTTTTTAACAATGGACGAAATTGATACTTTTACAAAGGAAAAAAATCCAGCCTATGAGTTTTGTGAAACTAAATTATTTTTAGCTTATAAAGAAGGTAAAATTGTAGGTAGAATTGGTGGTTTAATTAACCATGCTTATAATACAAAATGGAATAAAAACTCAATACGATTTACTCGTTTTGATTTTATTGATGACTACGAAGTATCAAAATCTCTTTTTAACGCCGTCGTTAACTGGGGTAGGGAATGTGGATATACTTCTATTATGGGCCCAATTGGGTTTCATGATATGGATCATGAAGGTATGCTTGTTGAAGGATTTGAAGAATTAAATATGTCTATTACTTTCTACAACCATCCGTATTATATAACTCATATGCAACGTTTAGGACTTGAAAAAGATATTGACTGGGTTGAATATCAAATAATGATTCCTGATAAAATTGATCCTCGAATCGAAAAATTAAGCAAGCGGATTTTAGAAAGAAATGACTTTATACTCGTTAAATATACTGACCGTAAGGTTTTATATAACGAAGCATTTGAAGCATTTAAGATTATCGATATTGCATTCTCTAAATTATATGGTACTGTCCCCCTAACAGAAACAGTAATAAAAAAAGCTATAGACGATTATATTCCATTAGTTAATTTAAACTATATTTGCTCTATAAAAAATAAAGAAGGTAAAATTATTGGTTTTGGTGTTTTAGTTCCATCAATTGCTAAAGCACTTAAAAAGAGTAATGGTAAAATGTTACCTTTTGGAATTTTTAGATTATTAAAAGCATTAAATGGAAGCAATGATACACTTGAAATGTTCTTTGTTGCGGTAGATCCAGAATACCAAAAATTAGGAATACCAGCAATTATGATGAATGCAATGATTGATATGTGTATCAAAAATAATGTAAAAATATGTGAAACTGGTCCTGAATTAGAAACAAATTCTGATGTTCAAGGAATGTGGAAAACATTCGAAACACGTCAACATAAACGCCGTCGTTGTTGGATTAAGGAGATTTAATATTATGAAACATAAAGAATTAATTAGAACAATAAAATTTACCTTATTTTCAATAAGCGCTGGAATTATTCAAATTGGATTATTTACATTATTAAATGAACTTCTTACTGTGGATTACTGGGTAAGTTATATTTCAAGTTTAGTAGCTTCAATTTTATGGAATTTCACTATCAATCGTAAAGTAACTTTCAAATCATCAAATAACATTAAATTATCAATGTTGTTAGTATTCTTATTTTATTTAGTATTTACACCTGTTTCTACAATATTAGGTGAGTTAGCTGAAAATAACAATATCAACGAATATATTGTTTTAGCTGTTACAATGATTAGTAATTTTGTATTAGAATATTTATATACAAGATATTTTGTATATCGTAATTCGTGCGATACATTAGAAAATGAAGAAAAAATCCATACTGTATAAATTTCTAAGATTTCTGATAAATATCTTTTATCGTAAAAGAGAATTTATAGGCTTAGAAAATTTAAGCGATGAACCAAGCTTGATTATTGGTAATCATGCCCAAATACATGGACCAATTGCAGCAGAAATTCAATTTCCCGTAAAAAGAAAAACTTGGTGTATCAGCAACGTCCTAACAACAAAAGATTTTATCGAACACGCTAAAACAGATTTTTGGGGTAAAAAACCAAAATGGATTCGTTGGTTCTATAATATATTAGCTTATATTATTGCTCCATTAGGAGCTAATGTCTTTAATAGTGCTGATGTTATCGGAGTATATAAAGATGCAAGGTTAGCTAAAACATTTAAAGAAACAGTACGCGAACTACAAAATGGAAACAACATAATTATCTTTCCGGAATATCCTAAAGAATACAATAATATAGTCAATGATTTTCAAGATAAATTTATCGATGTAGCAAAACTATATTATAATCGCTATGGAGTATGTTTAGCGTTTGTACCAATGTATAACGCAGTAAGACTTAAAAAAGTCTTGCTAGGAAAGCCAATAAAATACGATCCGAATATCGAAATAAATGAAATGCGACAAATTATCTGTGATTATTTAAAAAATGAAATTACTCAACTTGCCTTATCCCTTCCTTCTCATGAGGTTGTAGCTTATGTAAACAAAGGAAGAAAACATAATCCTAAATCAAAATAAAAAATGGGTTAAGTAACCCTTTTTTTTATTTTTATAAAACTTTTAATGTATACTCTTCCGCATTAATAATTCTTGTTGCGATACTTTGATAAAAATCAGGTTCATGACTTACTAATATCACAGTTCCTTTAAACGCTTCTAAAGCCTCCTTCAACGCTTCTTTTGCTAAAATATCTAAATGATTTGTTGGTTCATCCAAAATTAAAACATTGCATTCTTCCATCATTATTTTACATAACCTAACCTTTGCTGCTTCACCACCACTTAAAGCAATCATTAGTGATTCAATATGATTATTCGTTAATCCACACATTGCAAGTTTTCCTCTAACCTCACCATTTGTCAAATAAGGGAATTTATCCCATACTTCTTGTAAGGCAGTCTTTCTAGATTCATTAGCTTCCTGTTCAAAATATCCAACTTCAACTGTAGGATTTTTATAAATATTACCACTAATAGGTGGATTTAATCCAATCAAAGATTTCAATAATGTAGATTTACCAATTCCATTAGCTCCAACAATTGCAATTCTTTCGCCACGTTCAATCACTAAATTGATTGGTTTTGACAAAGGTGAATCATATCCAATAACTAAATCAGTAATCTCAAACAAAATTCTTCCTGGTGTTTTTCCATAAGTAAAGTTAAACGTTGGTTTAACCTTTTCTTTTGGTTTTTCTATTATTTCCATCTTATCTAATTTCTTTTGACGAGAATTTGCCATATTTCTTGTAGCTACTCTTGCTTTGTTTCTCGCAATAAAATCTTCTAATTCTCTTATTTCACGTTGTTGAGCTTCATATAGAGCGTTTTGTTGATTCTTTTTAACTTCATATGCTTGTAAAAACTGTTCATAAGAACCACTATATCGCATCATATTACCAGCCTCAATATGATAAATAACATTTACAATACTTGATAAAAATGGTATATCATGACTAACTAATAAAAAAGCATTTTCAAAATTAATCAAATAATTTCTTAACCAATTGATATGTACTTCATCTAAAAAGTTTGTAGGCTCATCTAAAATTAAGATTTGAGGATTTTGAAGTAATAATTTAGTTAATAAAACTTTACTTCTTTGTCCACCAGATAATTCATCTACTTTTGTCTCCAAACCAATATCAAGCAATCCCAAACCACTAGCAACTTCTTCAATTTTGCTATCAATTGAATAAAAACCACTGACATCTAAAATAGATTGCATTTCCCCAATATCAAATAAAAGTGCTTCTATTTCATCTTCTGTAGCTTCAGCCATTTTTTCATAACTATTCATAATTTCTTTTTCTAAATCATACATATCTTTAAATGCTTCTCTTAAAATATCACGAATTGTTTTACCACTACCAAGAGAAGTATATTGATCTAAATAACCAACTTTAAAGTGTTTGCTCCATTCAATTTTTCCTTCATCTGGAGTAATGTTGCCTAATAATATATTAATAAATGTTGATTTACCTTCGCCATTTGCACCTATCAAACCAATATGTTCACCTTTATTAATTTGAAATGTAGCATGTTCTAATATTTTTCTTTCACCAAAGCCATGGCTGACATCGATTGCTCTACAAATACTCATAGATAATTCCTCCAAAATATAAAAAAATAAATGAAACCGAAAAATTAGTTCCATTTATATTTTAATTATTTTAAATAATTATGCAAGTTAAATTATATACACTACCTAACTTAAAAACTCTATTATTTTTCACAATGTTTTAAAATCATATCTTTTGTGATTGTTGATACTTGTTCAATAACAGTTTCATCATAAAGACTTTTCTTCATTCTTACTACTTTTGGATAACCCCAAACATGAAACAATCCATTTGGTACAATCAACTCATCAACATTTGTTTCAATAAAAATTCCCTTTATTATATTAAGCGCAGCTTTCTTAGGAGAATGGAATACCAACTTCATTAAAGGATAAATCAATTTATTGAAAAATTTCGAATGACTTTTAGTAAATAATTCAGTAGCACAAATACCCGGATGAACAATATTAACATCAATTGAATATTCTTTTAATGCTTTTTTAAGTGATATTGTATTAGCCATCATTATTCTTTTAGAAATACCATAAACTTTCATCTTATTTTTACAATGTGATGATTGAAAATCATTAAAGTCTATTTTATAGAAATTTGCTGCCATACTACTTACAAAAATCATTTTAGCATTTTCTTTTAAATCGTATAAAATCTTTTTAGCCAAATAATAACTACCTAAAGTATTTGTTGCAAAATGAATTTCATAACCATCTTTAGATAAACTTTTAGGTAAATGGTAAATACCACTATTATTAATAAATATGTCAGCTTTTTGATATTTACGATCAATTTCTAATTGGAATTTATCGATTGATTCTAAACTAGAAATGTCAATATATTCGATATAAATTTTTGCATCCGGATATTTTAATAACATTTGATTTTTCATTCCTTCAGCCTTACTAACATTACGAGCTCCAATAACAACTTTAGCTTTAAGTTGTAACAAATAATTAACAATTTCTTTACCAATTGTTCCAGTAGCGCCGATAACAATCGCTAATTGATTAGTTAAAAGATGTGTATTTTTATCAATCCATTTTTCATATTTTCCCATAATATTTTCTCCTAAAGCTTAGCGCTTACGATAGCTAGTAAATCATCATAACTATACTTGCCAGAAGCTACACCAATAGCCATGTCAAATACCTCTTCATCATTAAAATCAATTTGTAAACCGTTCATTTCAAAATAAACTAACATAATTAAAATTCCAATTCGCTTATTACCGTCAATAAAAGGATGGTTAGACACCAAGCCAAAACCTAGCCTAACACCCTTTTCTAATACTGAAGGGAATAAGTCAACACCACCAAAAGTTTGATAAGGAGCTTCCAAAGCTGATAGTAATAATCCCTCATCTTTAATTCCAACACTTCCACCAGTTTTATAGGCTAATAATTCATAAATTGTTAATACCGTTTCTTTAGTAAATTTAATCATTTTGCCAACTCCTTAAAAGCAATAATGTGCTTATTTAAAATCCTTTTGGCAATAATTTCTATTTTTTCGTCAATTGTTAATTCTAAATAATTTTCATTAGATATATCGATTAATAAATAACGAGGCTTATTGTTTTTTACAATAACAGCTTGTCCATATAAATCAGCAGTTTTACTAGCTTTACTAAAGTTTTGATTAGCTTCTGTCATTGAAATCATTTGTTTTGTATCAATAATCATATAAACCGACCTCCCTAATTAAAATTATATATAAATTCTAGGATAAATTCAACCTATAATTTTACATATTTTTCACCTAAAAAACCCTATCAATATGATAGAGTTTATTTTTTTAAATTATTGTCTTAATTTAGCTTGATAAGTAAATTCTAATCTATTTAAAATTGATTTAATCACTTTTTCTACATCTGCGCTTTCTAATGTTTTTTCACTATCACAGAAAGTTAATTTATAAGCTAATTGTTTATTTTCTAAACCAATTGACTCATCAACATATAAATCAAATAAACTAACATCAATTAAAATCTTCTTACCTGTTTGTTTTATTAATGCTTGAATTTCACTTGCATTAATGTTTTTGTTACATACAATTGCTAAATCTCTTGTAATAGTTGGATATTTTGAAACAGGAGTATATTTAATCTTTTCTTCACTTAATTTTAATAATAAATCATAATTAAGTTCAAATACATATGTTTCATTTAAACTATGTTCTTTTTGATATTTTGGATGAATTGCTCCTAAATAACCGATTTCTAATTCACCAACATTAATGCTAGCACATTTACCTGGATGCATATTCTTTTTACTAGATGCAACATAAGTAGCAACTATTCCTAATTTAGTTAATAATTCTTCAACAATACCCTTTACTAAAAAGAAATCAACCTTTTCTACCTTTTGTTGCCATAAAGATTTTTCATAAATTCCACTTAATGCTCCAGAAAGCAAGCGATATGATCCGTTTTCAGAATAAACAGTACTAATTTCAAAGAATTTAGCAGAATCAATTTTTCTAGCTTTATTATATGAAACAACATCTAATAAAGAAGGAATTAAACTTTGACGCATATATTCTCTTTCTTCAGTAAATGGCATTAAAACTTTAATTGGACTAGCCTCTTCACTGACAAATTCATATAAATGTTCTTTGCTAGTTAATGAGTAACAAATTGCTTCATTCAACCCTAAGCCAGCAAGTAAGTTTTTAATACTTCTTTCTAAACTTTGTTCTCTAGTTAAATGTCCTTTATCGCTTGTTGCAGGAATTGTTAGTGGAATGTTGTCAAAACCATAAAAACGAGCTATATCTTCAATTAAATCTTGATAGTTGTTATCATAATCAATTCTTCTTGAAGGAACTATCACATGATAATTTCCGTCGCTATATTCATATATAAAGCCCATTCTATCTAAAATGTCATCAACTTCACCAGATGAAAGTTCTACACCCATATAATTATTAATTTTATCTAATGTAACATCAATAACAATCGGCTTATATTCTTCATTAACAGCACTTACTACACCATCTAAAACAGTACCTTCAGTCAATTCTTCTAACATTTGTGCAGCTTTATCTAAAGCAACTTTAACGCGATTATAATCTACTCTTCTTTCAAAACGGAAACTTGACTCGCTTCTTAAACCTAATCTAGCGCTTGTTTTACGAATGCTAGTAGGATTAAATTGTGCGGCTTCTAAGATAACATTAACCGTTTCAGGTGTAACTTCACTATCAAGTCCGCCCATTACACCACCTAAACATACTGGATTAACACCATCAGTAATTACGATATCGTCTGGTGATAATGTTCTTTCTACTTCATCAAGCGTAGTAAACATTTCACCTTCATGAGCTAGTCTTACAACAATATTATTTCCTAATTTATCAGCATCAAAAGCGTGCAGTGGTTGACCATATTCAATTAAAATATAATTTGTAATATCAACAACATTATTAATTGGCCTAATACCTGCAGCAATTAACCTTTGTCTTAACCACCATGGTGATTTTTTAATTTTAACATTTTTGATATAACGTGCATTATATTGAATAACTTTATCAGTTTCAAGTGTTACTTTTACTGGATTAGTTTCACCACTTTCATGAAGTAGCGGAGATGCCACTTTAGGAGTTTCATTTAAAACTGTTCCTAAATCATAACTAACACCAATCATACTTAACATATCAGCTCTGTTTGGGGTTAAATGAAGGTCAAAAACATAATCATCTAAACCTAAATATTTAATAGGATCTTCACCAACTGGAGCATCTTCATCTAATAGATAAATACCATTTTTAAATTCTTCTTCAACATATTTATCTTCGATACCTAATTCTTGAAAAGAACATAACATACCATTAGATTCAACTCCACGAACCTTACTAGATTTAATTTTAAAATTACCTGGTAATACCGCTCCAGGTAAAGCAACAATCACTTTGGCTCCTTCACATACATTTGGAGCTCCACATACGATTTGACTAACATTTCCATTAGCTAATTCAACTTGACAAATATGTAAATGATCACTATCAGGATGCATTACGCATTCTACCACTTTACCAATCATCATATTAGTAGCTGTTGTTAAAGGATACTTTTCTTCTACTTCAGTAAGTTGTAGGGAAAAGATATTTTCTAATTCTTCAACTGTTTTCCCTTTTAAGTTAATATATTCACTTAACCATTTTAATGAAACTTTCATTTTCCTTACCTCCTACTTAATATTCTTAAATTGCGCTAAGAAACGCACATCATTTGTATAGAAATTACGAATATCTTCGATTCTATTCTTTAAAATAGCTACACGTTCAATCCCAATACCAAACGCGAATCCCTGCAAATTGTCATCATAACCACACATTCTAAGCACATTACGATTTACCATACCAGCACCTAAAACTTCAATATAACCAGTACCTTTACACATCGGACATCCTGCACCATCACATTTAGCACAAGTAACGTCTACTTCAACACTTGGTTCTGTAAATGGGAAATATGATGGACGAAGACGAATCTTTCTTCCTTCACCAAACATTTTATTAGCTACAGCAAGTAAGTTACCTTTTAAATCAGCAATACTAATATTCTCACCAATCACTAAACCTTCACATTGCATAAATTGATGTGAATGTGTAGCATCATCAGCATCTCTACGATAAACTTTACCAGGACAAATAATTTTAATTGGCGCTCCATTTCTAGCTAACATAGTTCGAGCTTGAACTGGTGAAGTATGAGTTCTTAATAATCTTACTGGATCAATATAGAAACTATCTTGCATTTCACGTGCAGGATGATCTTGTGGAAGATTTAATAATTCAAAATTATAAACATCTTCTTCAACTTCAGGTCCTGTAACTACTTCATAGCCCATACCAATAAACAAGTCTTCAAGTTCAATAATTGTTTGAGTAAGCGGATGAATAGACCCACTTGCAACTTCTTTAGCAGGTAATGTAACATCTACTCTTTCAGCATTTATTTTTGCTTCTATTTCAGCATTGACAATTCTTGTTTTATTTTCTTCAAATAAAGTTTCTATTTCGCTTTTAACAACATTAACACGCGCACCTAATTCTTTTTTTTCTTCAATAGAAAGCTCACGCATTGTTGCCATAATAGCAGAAATTGGTCCTTTTTTACCTAAAAAGTTCGCTTTTTCTTGTAATAATTCATTTTGTGTTTGACATCTTTCGAAAGCTTTTTTAGCTAACTCTACGATATTTTGAATATCATTCGTCATTTCAATCTCTCCTTTACTAAAAAAATAACGTCCTTGAAAATAAATTCAAGGACGATTTACTCGTGGTACCACCTTAATTCTAGTAAAATAATACTAGCACTTTGAAATCTTTAACGCAGAATTACGGGTGTGATTAGCACCACTAAAAAGTGAATTCATTACCAAATTTATAAAGACCTTTCACCAAATAATCTTCTCTCTATAATAAATTAAACAATAACTACTACTCTTTTATCATCATTTTTTATCAACACATTTATTATATAAAATATATAAATAAATTGCAAGAAAAATCTAGAATTATAAAGACTTTAAGAAATCAACACATAAATCAATCCAAGTACTAACTTTAGCTAAATAATCTTCTTCACCATTAACGATATTATTAGCTACAGAAAGACCATGTCTACCGTTTGGATACATATGAAATTCGCAATTAACACCTGCTTCAGCTAAAGCATAAGCAAAAGCAATTGAATTTTGTGCTTTAACGCAATCATCATTCGTAGTTGTCCAAATAAAACATGGAGGAAACTTTGATAAATCACGATGGTTAAAACTTAATTTCTTTAATAATACTTCTTTTTCTTCATTAGAATATTTTCTTAATAAATTATCATACGTACTACCACTTATACCATATTCAGCTGATATAACTGGATAACATAAACAAACTCCATTTGGTTTAGCATTATACTCAGTAAAATCAGGATATTCAACACCAATATTTGCAACCAAATGTCCTCCCGCAGAAAATCCAATTAAATATATCTTATTTTCATCAACACCAAATTCTTTAGCATTTTTTCGAATATAATCAATTGAAGCTGCCACCTCAGTTAATTGTTGAGGATAACAGTATTCTTCGCCAACACTATAAGTTAAAATGAACGGAATAAATCCTCTTGCCAAAAAATGAGTCGCAACAGGTAATCCTTCTCTTTTAGAAACCATTCCATATCCACCACCTGGACAAATTAAAATCGCAGGCATACCTTCTAATTTTCCTGTGTCTAAAAAATCAATTTCTTTAAAAATTTCTAAATTTGCTTTTCCATTAATATTATATAAACTAGCTATATCAATTTTATTTACTTTCATAAAAAACTCCTTAAAAATTAATATTAAAAAAAGAAGGCAAATGCCTTCATAATTCTTAATAACGTTTAACTTGACGTTTAAGATTATTTATTTTTTCAACACGGCTTTTACGTAATGCTGAAGCGATAATTTGTGAAATAATAAATACTACAAGATAACAACCTAATAAAATATATTTTCCATAATCTTGAGCTAATAAGTCTGCTAAACCAACTTTTCCCAATAAATCATTAATTAAACCATTAATAATAGTATATAAAGAACAAGTAGTTTCTGTTTGACTCATAATATCTACTGGAATGTTTGCTCCAAAAGCTTCTAAGCAAAACATTAATAAAAATCCTGTAACTAAGAAAGTGATTAAACCATGAACAACATTGTATAATTTAGAAACAATAATTGTGATAACTACAGGAACTAAAGCAATTAAAATTGCATATAATAAATTCATATCCATAACGTACACACCTCTACTTCAAAAATAATTATACAATAATTATGTAATAATAGTTGTGAACAAGTTGTGAAT
>CAZSIA010000034.1:0-10520 GCA_964606905.1 uncultured Anaeroplasmataceae bacterium
GTGCAGTATATAAAGATTTGTTCGGTATATATATTAATACTTTCTCATAATCCAGATGCTGTCGAAGAATATTTAAATTTTCTAGATTATAAATCCGCTTTTACTCTTGGAATTAATAATTCTAATTTTATTAATAAGTATAAAGAGAAAAATAATGTAAATATTAGAGATTATTTAAACTATGGTTGGATTGATTCAATATTTGAATTTGGATACCTTGATAAAAAAGATTCTTATTCTTTTACAACTTTAACAAATTTTTTAGACATGGTTGCTGAAAAGTATGGTTTATTCAATAATATTGGTACAAAAGTAAAAGATTTGCATAAAATTTGTCATAATTTTACTCATGGTAATTTAATTTATTATTCGTATTCAATTCGTTATATTGTAGATGTTGTAAGTATTTTTCATTTATGTTTTTATATTATTGTTAATTATTTAGCTAATACTTACAATATTGAATTTAACATTAATGATGTAAATTTGATGAAAAGATTTGAATTTAATGCAAATGAATTTAATGAATTAATTAAGAGATTAGATGATGAAACACTTAAAAAGACTGAATTTTATTTTTAATTATATTCCAAAAGTATATAATCACTTATAAACCTAAAACTAATAAACGGTGGTGATTAAATTGATGAAGACATGTACAGATGTAATTTGTATTGCTTTAATTACAATGGGTGTTTTATATATTCTTGAAAATAAAAAAGAATTAAAAAAAAGTATTATAAAACCTATTACTAATCTTATGAATGGTAATAATTAATTAAAAATTAATTGCTTTTTAAAATTATTATGTTAAAATTACTATGGATATGGGTAATTTGGATAAGTAGATTATTAAATTAGTATTTAAGAGAGCGAACTAGTGGTGTGAGGTTTGTATACGGTTAATAATTGAAGCTACCAGTAAATAATTACCGAGTTAGCTCACTTTACGAGTATAAAGTGCTAGAAAATATTTTTCTAGAACTAAGGTGGTACCGCGATTTATTCGTCCTTAGATTTTTTTCTAAGGACTTTTATTTTTGTTATGAGGTGAAAAAAATATGAGAAAAATGAGTAGTCAAGAAATTAGAGAAACATGGATTAGATTTTTTAAGTCTAAAGGTCATTCAGTTGAACCAAGTGCATCACTAGTTCCATACGATGACCCAACACTTTTATGGATTAATGCTGGTGTTGCACCTTTAAAGAAATATTTTGATGGAAGAAGTAGACCTAATAATCCAAGAATTACAAATGTACAAAAATGTATTAGAACAAATGATATTGAAAATGTAGGTAAAACTGCACGTCATCATACATTCTTTGAAATGATGGGTAACTTTAGTATTGGTGATTATTTTAAAAATGAAGCAATTCCTTTTGCTTTTGAACTTTTAACTAGCGAAGAATATTTTGGTATTCCTAAAGATCTTTTATATATGACAATTTATTCAAAAGATGATGTTGCTTATAACTTATGGAGAAGTTTAGGAGTAGAAGATTCTCATATCATTAGAATGGATACTAACTTCTGGGAAATTGGTGAAGGACCTAGTGGACCTGATACAGAAATCTTCTTTGACCGTGGTGAAGAGTATGATTCGCGTGGACCAATTGTGATCGCCGAAGAATTAGAAAATGACCGTTATATTGAAATTTGGAATGTTGTATTTTCTCAATATAATGCTGAACCTGGAAAAAAAACTCGCGAAGAATATAATGAATTACCTTCTAAGAATATTGATACTGGCGCTGGACTTGAAAGATTTGCTTGTGTACTTCAAGGTGTAGATTCTAACTATGATACAGACCTTTTCACACCTATTATTGCTAAGATTAGTGAAATTAGTGGTGTTAAATATGAAAATCAAATGGCTTTTAAAGTTATTGCTGACCATGTAAGAACTGTTACTTTTGCTTTAAGTGATGGTGCGGTTTTTGCTAATGAAGGAAGAGGATATGTACTTCGTCGTGTTTTACGTAGAGCTTGTAAATATGCTAAAAAATTAGGTATTAATCGTCCATTTATGGCTAGTTTGGTTGATGTAGTATTGGAAGTAATGGGTAAATTTTATCCTTATTTATACGATAATATTAGTTTAGTTAAAGAAATGATTACAAAAGAAGAAAGTAAATTTTTACAAACATTATCAAATGGTGAAGCTAGGTTAGCTGATATGTTAAGTAAAGCAAATGGATTACTTGCTGGTAAGGATGCATTTCAATTATATGATACATATGGTTTTCCTATTGAATTAACGATTGAATATGCAGAAGAAGCAGGCTCAGAAGTAGATGTTTTAGGATTTAAAGAATGTATGGAAGAACAAAAACGTCGCGCACGTGAATCTCGTAAAAATTTAAATTCAATGGCAACTCAAAATGAAGAATATTTAAACTTCAAAGAACCTAGTACTTTTGTTGGTTATGAAACTTTAGAAGTTAAAGCAAAAATTATCGCAATTTTTGATAATGCGTTAGTACTAGATAAAACACCATTTTATGCATTTAGTGGTGGACAATTATGTGATAAAGGTACTATTGATGGATATGAAGTTATTGATGTTATTAAGATGCCAAATGGCCAACATCTTCATTTCCTATTTGATATGCCATTTACTGTTGGTGAAATTGTAACTGCTACTGTTGATACAGAAAATAGAAACGCTACAAGATGTAATCACTCAAGTGCTCACTTACTTCAAAATGCTCTTCAAACTGTATTAGGATCACATGTACACCAACATGGTTCTCAAGTTGCTAGTACATATTGTCGTTTTGACTTCAATAATTTTAATTCTTTAACAGATGAAGAAATTTTAAAAATTGAAAATATAGTAAATGAAAATATTATTGCTTCCCATGAAGTAGTTACAAATGTAATGAATATTGAAGAAGCTAAAAAAACAGGGGCTATGGCTTTATTTGATGAAAAGTACGGTGATACAGTTCGTGTAGTTAGTATGGGTAGTAGTAAGGAATTATGTGCTGGTACACATGTGGCAAATACAGCTGATATTAAACATTTTACAATCGCTAGTGTGGAAAGTATCGGTTCTGGAATTTATCGTATCTTAGCTTATACAGGTTCTGGTTATATGGATAGTTTAAAAGCATCACTAGTTAATATTTATGATGACTTACAAGCAGTATTAGATAAGACTGATAATTTATTAGCTGAATACAAAGAAAAAGGATTTGTTTCTAAAGTAGAACAATTATCTGATTATAATTTAGATGCAGTTGGTTATGAATATATTATTGAACTTCGTAAACGTGTATTATGTGCTAAAGAATATTTAAAGAACTTAACTAAAGAATATAATGAATTAAATAGTAAAAATGCTTTAAGTAATCTTAGTGATTTTGAACAATATATTATTGGTAATACTTTGGTTTGTAGAGTAGATAATTATGATAATGGTGTATTAAAACAATTAGCTGATGCTTTATTAAATAAAATTGGTAAAGGTGTTGTATTCTTGGCTAATGTTACTGGTGATAAGATTGTATTCGTTTGTAAACAAAATGACAAATATAACGCAGGTAGTTTAGTTAAAATTGCAGCTATGATTACTGGTGGTAATGGTGGTGGAAAACCTGATATTGCCCAAGCTGGTGGAAAAGACGTATCTAAATTAGAAGAAGCTTTAGCAGCAGTAAAGAAGGAGTTAATCTAATGGCTAAGGTTTTAGGACTTGATTTAGGAAGTCGTACTTGTGGCGTAGCTATTAGCGATATTAGTGGCATTTTAGCTAGAACTTATGAGACAATTCGTTTTACTGATGATGATTATGATACATGTTGTAAGCGAGTTGTGGAAATATGTCAAAAAGAGAAAATTTCTGATATTGTTTTAGGTATGCCAAAGCATATGAACGGTGATGTAGGAGTTAGAGGACAAATTTCTTTAGATTTTAAAACAAAATTGTTAGCAAATGGTAATTTTAATGTTATACTATGGGATGAAAGGTTATCAAGTGTAGCTGTTAATCGTGCAATGATCGATGGTAATATGCGTCGCGAGTTTCGTAAGGAACATAAAGATGAATTAGCTGCGGTTGTAATCTTACAAGGATATTTAGATTTCAAAAGATAAGGAGAAAATATAGATGGAAAAACAATATATCACATTAATTAATGAAGATGGTAGTGAAACTTTAGCAGAGGTTTTATTTACTTATTATTCAGAAGAATTTAATAAAAACTATGTAGTATTTTTACCAGAAGATAGTACTGATGGTGTTGCAGCTGCAAGTTTTGTTGAAAATGGTAACCAAGGTTCCTTAGAACAAATTACAACTGATGAAGAATGGGAATTAATTGAAGATTTATTAGAACAATATGTAGCTCAACTTGAAGCAACTGAAGGTTGCCAATGTGGTGGTGAAGGTTGCGAAGAATGTGATTGTGATGGTGAATGTGATGGCGAAGAAGAATGCACATGTAACTGCCACAAGAACTCTAATTAATGAAAAAGACCTTTACCAAGAAAAATTATTAAACGTAACCTATAACGAAAAGTTATTAGAAATGATTAAGTACGCAGAGGAATTTGATGTTCCGATTATGCAAAATGAAGGAATAGCTTTTTTAATCATGCTACTTAATGTAAAAAAACCACTTCGTATTTTAGAAATTGGAAGTGCAATTGGTTTTTCATCTAGTATTATGGCACTAAATAGCAATGCGATTATTGATACTATAGAGCGTGATATTAAGATGATAAATGAGTGTAAAAAGAATCATCAAGAATTAGGTTTAACAAAAAGAATCAACTTAATTGAAGGTGATGCTTTAGAAACACTTCCACTTGTTAAAGATAATCAATATGATTTCATTTTTATTGATGCCGCTAAAGCGCAATACATTAAATTTTTTGAAATGTATAGTCCGCTTTTAGCGCCAGATGGAATCATATTAAGTGATAATTTATATTTTCATGATTTATTATTTACTGAGGTTAATAATCGTGACCTTCGACAATTAGTTAGAAAGGTTGGAAAATATAATGATTTCTTACTTAATCATCCTGAATTTGAAACACATATTTTTAAAATCGGTGATGGTGTAGGAGTTTCTACAAGAAAATAATAATTGGAGATTTCTATTAATTTAGAAATCTTTTTGCTAAGTAGGTGATACTTTGAAGAAAGAAAGAATAGGTTTAATCGCTTTATTTTTAGTCGCATTTATTTGGGGAATTGCTTTTATAGCAGTTGACTATGCCTTAGCTAGTGGATGGAAGACATTTACAATACTTGCAATTCGAGGGCTTTTATCAGGAGTAATTTTACTACCTTTTGCGATAAAAGATAAAGTATATAAAAATAAAAAAATACTAATTAATTGCATAATAGCTGGTGTGTTTTTCTTCTTAGGTTATGCAACTCAAACTTTAGGACAAGAGGCAAGCAGTGTTGTTAATACAGCGTTTTTTACTTGCTTATATGTTGTCTTTACTCCATTTTTAGCTTTAATATTCGGTAAGAAAGAAGTGAAATTAAAAACTTTTATTGCCGCAATAATTGCAATAGTTGGAATTTACTTTTTGAGTGTATTAGGTAAAGGTGGAATGTTTAGTTTTCATATTGGAGATATTTTGTTAATACTTTGTGCGATTTTTTTTGCTTTACAAATCATTTGGGCAGGTCATTTTATAGATAAAAGTATTTCACCAATTTCTTCTAGTGCAATAATGTTACTTACAATGGGATTTTTATCTTTAATAGCTATTCCTATTTCAAATGAAGCGTTACCTACTAGTTTTAATGGTGTTACTGGTGTTCTTTTTGCCGCATTATTTTCTAGTGGGTTATGTAGTGTTTTACAACTATTTGGTCAAAAACATGTTCCCAGTAGTAATGCTAGTATCATTATGAGTCTAGAAACTCCTATTGCTTGTTTATTTGCGGTAATGATTTTACATGAAGAAATGAATATTTATTCTTTTATAGGTTTACTTTTAATGTTTTCAAGTGTTTTACTTGTTGAAGTTAATTTTAAAAAGAAAGTAAATTTAAAAAAATATAAGTATTTATTATTTGATATCGATGATACTTTACTTGATTTTCAGAAGGCTGAATTTAATGCATTTTTAATGTTACTTTCTGAGTATAGTATTGAATATAAAGATGACTATTATGAAATTTATAAAAAAGAAAATCATCGCTTATGGAAAGATTATGAGCTAGGTAATATTAAAAGAAATGAAATATTTGACAAGCGTATGATTCCTTTGTTTAATTATTTAAACATAAATGATAACCCTAAAGAAGCTTCTTATCGTTTCTTAACTTATCTTTCAAAAGGTGCGTATTTAATTGGAAATACTTTTAATATATTAGAAGAGTTAAGTAAAAAATATAATTTATACATAATAACTAATGGAGAACCTATTGTTCAATATCCTAGAATAGAAGCAGTTGGTATTGGTAAGTTTTTCAAAGGAATATTTGTTTCAGAAGAAATTGGTTATTCTAAACCTAATAAGGAATTTTTTGAATATGTTGAAAGAAATATTGAAGGGTTTAAGAAAGAAGAAGCAATCGTTATTGGAGATTCACTTACCTCAGACATTAAAGGTGCAATTGATTATGGAATTGATACTTGTTGGTTTAATCCAAGTGGTAAAAAAACTGATTTAAATATTACTTATACTATTAGTAGTATTGAGGAGCTTAAGTAATGTTAAAGAAAATTGAATTTATTATTGAAGAAAAGTCTACAATTAAAGAGTTTATTTGTAATAGAATATCAAGAAATTTTTATGGTTACTTAAAAGAACATGAAGTTAGTTATATTGTGAATGGTTTTTATAAAAAGGCTCATCAAGAAGTATTTAGTGGTGATCAATTAGTTATAAGTTATGATGAGGAAAAAAATCAAAAAGGTGTTTATAGTGATTTACCAATCGATATTGTATATGAAGATGAATACTTTATAGTTGTTGATAAAGAAGCACACTTACAAAGTATTCCATCTAAAAATAATCCAAATGATAGTGTATTTAATCGACTACTTTATTATTTTAAAGATACAAATCACACTGTTCATTTAATTAATCGCCTTGATAAAGAAACTAAAGGATTAGTATTTGTAGCTAAAAGTAATTTTGCAGCAGCAATTATTAAAGATATTAAAAAAACTTATTTTGCTAAAACATTAAAATTATTACCAGAAAATAACGGAACTATTAATTTACCTATTGCTAGGTGTAAAGATGGTATTAAACGATGTATTGATTTTGAAACTGGAAAAGCAGCAATTACCGAATATAAATTAATTCATGATGATAGTATTTATACATATGAAGTTAACCTTTTAACAGGAAGAACCCATCAAATTAGACTTCATTTTTCATATTTGAATTCTCCACTAATTAATGATAGTTTATATGGCGGAGATGCTTATGGCGATCAAAGTTTAGGTTTAGTTTGTAAAATGATTTCTTTTATACATCCACTTACAAAGAAAAAAATAATTTTAAAAAGTAAATATGAATAAAAATATTCCTCCTTGTTAAGAATAATGAAAAAGGAGGATTTATTTTATGACAAATATATCGTGTACCGCTAAAAACTGTGCTTATAATAAAAATTGCACATGTTATAAAGGGAAAATAAATGTTGAAGGATTGTTTTCAAGAAGCAAATTAGGAACATTTTGTGAATCATTTAAAACGCCAAGAGAAAGACAATTGTTTGAAATGGAGTTAGGAAGTGATATGCAAAGTGATAATTTAGAATCATTTGAAACAAAAACGGAAGTAAATTGTAGTGCAAATTATTGTGTTTTTAATAAAAATAATAAATGTAGTGCTTCAAGTATTAAAGTTGGAATGGAAGAAGCAAGATTTCGTAGTGAAACGGAATGTGACAGTTTTAAATTAAAATAATTAAAATTAATCTTCAAAATTAAATGCATATTTTGAGGATTTTATTTTTTATTATGGTATAATTACTTATGGTGAATTAGATATGAAAAAAACATTTTATATAAGTGGAATGACGTGTAGCGCATGTAGTAGTCATATCGATAGAGCGGTTAGCAATTTAACTGGTGTGAGTTTTTGTGAAGTTAGTCTACTTACTAATCAAATGGTTGTAGAATATGACGGGATTAGTGAAAAAGAGATCATTAGTGCAATAAAAGGTGTTGGTTATGATGCATCGCTTACTAGATTTGAAGAAAAGAAGTATAATAAAGCTTTTGATAAATTAATTATTGGAATTATTTTACTTTTTATTTTGATGTATGTTGCGATGTATGATATGATAGGTCTTCCTGCCCCTCTTTTTATTAAAAATCCTGTTGTTAATGTAAGTATTCAGTTTGTTTTATCAACAGTTGTAGTTATTTTATTCTTTCATTTTTTTAAAAATGGCTTTAAAAGATTAATTAAACTTGCGCCTAATATGGACTCATTAATCGCTATCGGTTCAACTGCTTCATATCTTTATGGAATATATTACTTAGTATTAATTTTTATTAATTATTTTACTGATAATCTAGAATATGCTCTTCATCTTAGACATAATTTATTCTTTGATTCGGCAGCGATGATTTTAGTATTTACTTCGATTGGTAAATTGCTTGAAGCAAAAAGTAAGAAGAAAGCTTTAAAAAGTGTTGAAGATTTAATTAATATGGTTCCTAATACAGCTAATGTTGTTAGAGATAATGTAGAAAGTATTATTTCTTTAAGTGAAGTTAATATTGGTGATGTTTTAATTAGTAGAGTGGGAGATGTAATTCCGCTTGATGGTGTTGTTATTGATGGCGAAGGCAGTATAAATGAGGCTACAATTACAGGTGAAGCAATGGCTGTTGATAAATTTATTGGTTCTAATGTAATTAGTGGAACAGTTGTTATTGATGGTGTTATTTCATATAAGGTAACTTCAACTAATGAATCATCAACGATTACTCAAATTACAAAAAGAGTTATAGAAGCCGCAAATAGTAAACCTAAAATTGAAAAATTAGCTGACAAAATATCATTGTTTTTTGTTCCTAGTGTTATTTTAATTTCAATTATTACTTTTACTATTTGGATGATTATTTCCAAAGACTTTACTATTAGTTTTAATTATGCTGTAAGTGTATTAGTAATTTCCTGTCCTTGCGCACTAGGTTTGGCAACTCCTGTAGCTGTAATGGTAGCCAGTGGAGTTGGAGCTAAAAATAATCTACTTTTTAAGGATAGTGAAGTTTTAGAAAAACTAACACATATAAATGCGATTTTACTTGATAAAACAGGTACTATCACAACTGGTGTTTTAGAAGTAGTAGATTATAAAACAACTATTCTAGATAGTGATTTCTTTCGAATTTTACATGCATTAGAAATTAATTCAACACATCCTTTAGCTAAGAGTATTGTTAAGTATGCTTCTAATTTTACTTTTGATTTAGCTACTGTTTGTGAGTATTCAAATAAAATCGGATATGGAATTAGTGGAGTGATTGATGGAGTTAAATATTATTGTGGCAATAGCAAATATTTAAAAGCTTTAGATATTACTAATCCATATGATAATATAAATGGAGTAGGATTATATTTATTTAATAATAAAGAAGTTTTAGGTTATGTTAGTTTAAGGGATGAAATTAACAAAAACAGTATAGAAGCGATTAATTGTTGGCGTAAGAGTAAAATATATGTGGTTGTTTTAACTGGTGATACGTTAGAAAATGCACAAAATTTATTAAGTAATGTTAAAGTTGATAAGGTTTATGCATCACTTTTACCAAATGAAAAAGAAGAAATAGTTTCAAATTATCTTAAAAAAGGTTATAATGTAATGATGATAGGTGATGGAATTAATGATTCAATTGCCTTAAGTAAAGCAACAATTGGGGTAGCAATTGCGAGTGGAACTGATGTTGCCGCAAATAGTAGTGATTTAGTTTTAGCAAAACATAACTTAATGGATGTAGTAAATGCGATTAACTTGGGTAAAAAGACATTTACAATTATTAAAGAAAATTTATTCTGGGCTTTGATTTATAATGTGATAGGTATTCCGATTGCCGCTGGTGTTTTAAGTGGTTTAGGAATTACTTTGACACCGATGATTGCTTCAATTTGTATGTCACTTTCAAGTTTGTTTGTTGTAAGTAATGCTTTAAGAATTAATGGTTTTAGGAGAAAGGAAGTAGAAAATATGTTTGAAATGAAAATTAGTGTACCATCTATGATGTGTAAACATTGTGAAGCACGTGTTATTGATAGTATTAAGAAATTAACGAGTGTTAAGGATGTTAAAGTTGATTTAAAGAAGAAAACAGTTTTAATTAAGAGTATATATGAATTAGATTTTAACGAAATAGCTAATTTGTTAAAACAAGCTGGATATGAAGCTACTTTATTATAGAAAAATATAATGAGAAGTAGAGATATTCATTATGGTAGACCGACTGTATTTAATGCGTTAGAACATTTAGATCTTTTTCTTAAAGAAACAAAAAAATGTGAAAAAATTATTGAAGTAATAACTGGTTATGGTTCTACAGGT
>CAZSIA010000035.1:0-10432 GCA_964606905.1 uncultured Anaeroplasmataceae bacterium
ACCGCTGACCTCCTGCGTGCAAAACAGGCGCTCTCCCAGCTGAGCTAAGGCCCCAAGTGGTACCGCAGGTGGGATTCGAACCCACACGCTTTATGGGCAATTGATTTTGAGTCAATCATGTCTACCATTCCATCACTGCGGCTTTTAAAGAGGATTAACCTCTTAATTATTTATAACGATATTAGTATATCACTTTTTTTTGTAGATTTCAACTACATTTGTTCAACGAATTCAATACCTAACAAACGTAAGCCTTCATTAATTACAACACGTGTAGCGTGAGCAATCATAAAGTTAGTATTTTTAATTTTTTCATCAGCTACATTAATCTTAACATTCGCATAGAACTTATTAAATATTTGAGCTAATCCCAATAAATACTTAGCAATTACACTAGGTGCTGCTTCCTCACAAGCTCTTAAAATAACATTTTTAAATTCACCAATACTTCTAGCAAGTTCAAAGTAAATATCTTCTTTAAACAGTGAAGCATCAATATTATTTGCATCATATTTATTACCCCTTAAAATCGAAGCAATTCTAACACCAGTATATTGTAAATAAGGACCTGTTTGACCTTCAAATTTCAACATTTTTTCCATATCAAAATCATAATCTAAAGTACGATGATTCTTCAAGTCGTTAAACACAACCGCTCCACATCCAACTTTGCGAGCAATTTCTTCTGGATTTGCAATATTAGGATTCTTTTCAATGATTTGTTCATATGATAATTTCATTGCCATTTCTAATACATCGTATAATTTAACAACTCCACCACCACGAGTACTCATCTTCTTACCATCTTTTAATACTAAGCCAAAATTAATATGATTAATTTCATCTCCGTAATCATATCCCATAGCGCTAATTACACGTTTTAATTGTTCAAAATGTAATTTTTGTTCATTACCTACAACATATAAAATTTTACTAAATCCATATGTATTTTTACGGTCAAAAATTGCAGCTAAATCACGTGTAATATATAATGAACCACCATCTCTACGTTTAATTAAAGCAGGTGGAATATCATCACCTAATCGAACAATTTTAGCACCTTGGTCATCAACAAGCAATCCTTTTTCAACGAGTTCATTTACAACAGGCTCCATTTTATCATTATAATAAGCTTCACCGTTATATGAATCAAAACTTACACGTAATAAATCATAAATTTGTTCGCTTTCTTTTAATGATTCTTCTCTAATCCACTTCCATAATTCTAAATACTCTTCTTCACCGTCTTCTAAACGCTTAAATGCTTCTCTTGCTTCATCTTCATATTCAGGATGACTTTTAGCTTCATCATGGAACATAACATATAATTTAGTAAGCTCATTAATTGGATAAGCCTTAATTTGTTCAAAGTTACCCCATTTTTTATAAGCAACAATCATTTTACCGAATTGAGTTCCCCAGTCTCCTAAATAGTTAATCCCAACTACATTATATCCACATTTACGATGAATTAATTTTAATGAATTACCAATCATTGTTGAACGTAAATGACCTATTGAAAAGCTTTTAGCGATGTTAGGTGAAGAATAATCAATAACAACAGTTTTACCACTACCTACACTACTGTTTGCATAATCATCTAAATTTTCAACCACTTCTTTTAAAATATTAGAACACATTTCTTCTTTTTCTACTCTAACATTTAAAAAACCACCAGTAGGATTAATTTCTTTAATTTCAGAAAAATTAGAAAGTAGCAATTCTTTAATTTCAGTAACTACTAAAGGTAATGGTTTACCAATTGTTTTCATAACTGAAAAAACAGGAACAGCTATATCACCAATTTCCATATTTTTTGGTTGTTCAACTACTGCAATAACTACTTTTTCATAAGTAGTTAAAATATAATTTTCAATGCATTCTTTAATTTTTAGTTTTAATTCTAAAATCATAACAAAACCACCTTTATTAAATATAAAAAAGCCGCATATAGCGGCTTAGCAATTATTCACCAGTTTTTCCGTAAGCAAACATTTGAGTCAACACAAGGTTCCAGTTAATTGCATCATCAACTTCATAATCATTAGCAGATTTTTCTAAAAGTTTTCCATTAAATACCCATAAGTTAGGAACAGAATCTAATTGGATTGTATTACCTTCAGCATCTTTAAAGTTTTCTTCGATTGCTTTTAATTTTGCATCAAAATCGCTATCTTCTTCTCGATCACCTTCTAATGCAAATGCGCTATCAACAATATAGATTTTTTCTACATCATATGTTTGAGCAACACTAACAAATTGATCAAAATATGTTACACTATTAGCGTTTGATGGAGTAGCAAAATAAACAAAAGTAAATTCATTTTCTTTTTTACCATTTAGAATTTCGCTCAATTCTTCAAAAGTCACTTCTTCATATAATGTGTTTTCAGTTATAGTTGAACCAGCTTCTTGCCATTTAGAAAGGAATTTTTCTTCTTTATTTGGTAAGTTTAATAAGATAGTTGCAACTACTAATACAACAACTGCTGCTAAGATGAAAATTAATTCTTTTCTTAAAGTAAATTTAACTTTACTATATTTTTTTATTGCCATAGTATATACCTCTTTCTACTATATAAATCATTTCGCTTTCTAAATTATAACATTAGTTATTACTAATAGCAAGAATTAATTTTTGTTTTTTAAGATAAATCGCATTTATCTTTCCTTTGCAACAAAGAACACTGCAATAGTACCTATTCCACAATGACCACCAATTACCGGTCCAATCTCATTTATCATAATATTTTTTATTCCAGTCTTTTCTTCAATTGCAACAGCTAATTTCTTAGCATCAGCTAAACAATTCGAATGAGAAATGAAAACAGTCTCATTTTCTTCTTTTATGTATGTTTCAACTAATTTATCAACTAAAGTATTCAAAGCATTTTTACGTCCAATCTTTTTCATTCGAGCAATCAATTTGCCATCATTAGAAACATGTAAAACAGGATTAATATTTAATGTTTTAGCAAAAAAAGCTGCTCCAGCACTAACTCTTCCGCCACGTTTTAATGTACTTAAATCCTCAACAGTAAACCAATGTGATATTTTCATTTTTAATGATTCTATATATTCTTTTGTTTCCACAAGACTCATACCCATATTTTTAGCTTTAACTGCATAATGAACTAAAAGCCCCTCACCTAAACTTGCACATAGACTATCTATAACAACAATCGGTGCATTTGGTGTTTCGGTAAGTATTTGGTCTCTAGCGATTCTGGCTGAATTAAAAGTCCCAGATAACCCACTTGAAAAGAATATTCCTAAAATACCATATCCATCATCAATTATTTCCCTGAATACATCATAAAATTGTTCAGGATTAACTTGGAATGTTTTCGCCATTTTCCCTTCACCAATCATCTTATAAAAATCAGGTGAAGATAACTCATGATTATCTAAATAATTTCTATAATTTTTACCATCTATCATAAAACCTAAAGGTACAACTTTAAGTCCGTTTTCTATAGCATATTCATTTGGTAAATCTGTTGTTGAATCAGTTACGATTATATATTTTTTCATTTTCATTTCTCCTATCAAAAAAACTTTTCACACCTTAATGATATTCGAAAAAATAAAGATAATCACTCTAATGAAAAAAAATAAACTATACTATCAAAAAAACTGAAAGTATAGCTTGAATTTTTAATTCTACCAAAAGTAGAATTCGCTTACCTAAGTCAAAATTACCCCCTTAATTTAGCAATTTCTTCTTTATATGGGGCTACCCCATCAATATAAGGAGTTTCTAAAATCTTTGGAATATGAGCAAACACTTCATCATGACATACACGATATAACGCATCAAAGCCAATATAGCCTTCCCCAATATTTGCGTGGCGGTCTTTATGAGAAGCGAGTGGATTTTTACTATCATTAACATGAATAACTTTTATTCTATCAATACCAATAACTTCATCTAGCATTTTCTTCACATTTTCATAATCATTCACTATATCATATCCTGAATCAAACATATGACATGTATCAATGCAAACACCAACGCGCATTTGATCATAAATTCCATCTAAAAGTAATCGTATTTCACTAAATTCTCTTCCAACTTCTGTGCCTTTTCCAGCCATAGTTTCAAAAGCAATAACAACGTCTGTATCTTTTGTATTATCAATAATTTTATTAACAACATAACAAATATTACTAATCGCTTCATCCATCGGAATACCTAATGTATTTCCTGGATGTAAAACAATAACCTTTGAGCCCATTGCATAACTTCTTTTAACTTCTTGCGTTAAAAAATTAATACAAAACTCTCTTTTTTCCAAATCTGTAGTAGCAGGATTAATAATATATGGAGCATGAATAATTAAGTGTTCTCTTTTAATACCAGCCTCATCCATTAACTTTAACGCTTCTTCAATATGTAATTCTTTCAAATTTTTTCTAATTGTATTTTGTGGAGCTCCTGTATAAATCATTAGTGCAGTTGCATTATAACTAATAGCTTCCTTAACTGAACCTAACATCATTAAAGTTCCACTCATTCCACAATGACAACCTAAAATCATTATTTCCCTCTCCTTCCAATTTTCTTAAATTTAGTAGCAACCTCTTGTTGCTTTTTCGCCATCTTCTTTTTATATCCAGGTGTTACTTTTGCAGGCTTTTTAACAACACGTTTAGCAATTTCTAACTCTTCAGTAACTGGTTTAACACGATTTTTTCGACTATTTCGACCTTTAAATGGAACTAATTCTTTATTTTTCAAGTCTAAATATTGGAAAGTAATCCCACGTTTTTCAAGGTTAAGTAAATATTCCTCATTTTCCACTTCATAAAAAGAATAACAAACCCCATCCATATACATTCTACCAGTTCTTCCAGAACGATGAATATAAAACTCAAAATCTTTTGGTAATTCATAATTAATAATATGTGATACGCCCTCTATATCAATCCCTCTTGCTACCATATCACTTGCCACAATGTATTGATATTTTAAGGCATTTATTTCATTAACAATTCTTTTTCTTTGACGAATATCTAAATCACCATGTAATGCAATACAATTTAAGCCATTACTCTTTAAAAATTCATAAATTCTTTGAGCTTCATCTTTTCTATTGGCAAAAATAATAGCTAAATATGGATTAATAACTTGTGTAAGTTCTAATAACATACTATCTTTTTCACGATACTTAACAGGGATTAAATAATGTTCTATTTTCAAACTAGAAACATCCTTTTTTTCTACCTCTATTGTAATAGTATTTGATAAAAATTTCCTTAATAAAGGTTCTAATGATTCTCTAATTGTAGCAGAAAAAACCATCTTTTTAGCAGTCTTAAACTTTTCACTAATCTTAAAAACATCTTCTAAGAAACTATCGGCAATCATATCAGCTTCATCCATAATAAAATATTTTGCTAAATGAATTTTTAAAATATTTTCATCGATGGCTAAATCAACCAACTTACCAGGAGTAGCTACAACGATTTGTGGAGGATTAGATTTAATCTTTTCAATCTCCCTTTCCATATCAGTCCCACCATAATAAGCTTTAACAGTAATTGCTACAGGACTAAATGAAGCAATATGTTGTGCTACTTTATAAATTTGTCGTGCTAATTCTAATGTTGGAGCCACAATAACTGCTTGACAACTCCTATCTTCTTCTACTAAATCATTAAAAATTGGAAGTAAAAAAGCGTGTGTTTTTCCACTTCCAGTTTTACTCATTGCAATAATGTTTTTATCTGTATTAATATTATCTAAAACTAATTTTTGAATTGTAGATAATTCTTTAAAACCTAGATCATTAAAGGCATGCACTATATACTTTTTAAACTCGTATTTATCAAATGTCATATAAATCACCCTTCCGTCCTTAAAATAATAACATTATTTTGATTTTTTTTCAAATTAAATATATAATGAATAAGGTGATTATAATGGAAGTTAAAAAAATAAACCCACAAGGATATTGTAAAGGCGTTATTTTAGCTTTAAAAAGATGCATTAAAACAATTAATAATCCTAAAACTAAAAAACCAATATATTTATTAGGAATGATAATCCATAATAAACTTGTTTGTGATGAACTAAAAAAATTAGGCATTACAATCTTAGAAGGAAATGATAAATTAGCCTTATTAGATCAAATTAATGAAGGTACAGTCATTGTTTCAGCTCATGGAGTTAGCAAAAAAGTAATTGATACAGCTTTATCAAAAAATATACCCCTTATCGATACAACATGTCCTGATGTAAAAAAAGTTCATGATGAAGCACTTCGATATATCAACAATGGTTATGAAGTACTATATATTGGAAAAACAAATCATCCTGAAACTATAGGAGTGTTAGAAGAATCTGATAAAATTCATCTTATCGATTCAATTGATATAGTAAAAAAAATTGATAAAACAAAAAAATATTATGTAACAAATCAAACCACATTATCTCATAGTTATATAGAAACCTTCCATAAAGAAATATTAAATGAAAATATTGAAGCAATTATAGAAAACAACATATGCTTGGCAACAACAAAAAGAGAAATGGCTTTATATGATATAAAGACTGATTTAATTGTTGTTGTTGGAGACTTTAATAGCAGCAACACAAAAAAATTAGTCCAAGTCGCAAAAGAAAAAGCTTTAGCAAAAGCAGTCATCGCAATTGAAAAAGCTGTTGATTTATTAAATTATGATTTGACAATTTATGATGAAGCTTATGTTACAAGCGGTGCTTCAACACCAAGCGTAATTGTTGAGCAAACAGTTCGTTTTTTAGAATCAAACGGACAAGATATAAAAATCTTAGATGAACAATTACTTTTCTTCTAATTTATTACCAAAAAATAATACACTTTTCCCGAAACGCTTATCGAAATCACTAATTAGACTTCGAAGCGTTTCTTCTTTTTCATAGACACTTTGATAATTAAATAAGGTTACTTCTTCTAAAACCATATTCATATCAACAAAATGTGAAAAGCCAACACCTACTAATCGTAATGGAATGTTTTGCCAATTTTCATCCAGTAAATCTTCAACATAATATTTAAGAAGAGTTTTATCCATTGTATAATCGCTTATTGTTTTACTACGAGTGATTGTATTAAAACTAGTATCACGCAATGTAATAGTAATTGTTTTAGTTTTCTTCTTAGCTTCTTTTAACTGAAAATGAACTTCATCAGCTAATTTTAATAAGTTATTTAACACCTCATCGTATGTAACTAACGGCGAATCAAAAGTAGTAGATTTAGAAATACTTTCAGGTTCTTTATAGCGGTCGGGGTCGACAACGTTAGTACTCTTACCACTTAAGGCATTTATAAAATAATCATATTGAGAACCGACAATCTTTCTTACAACCTTCTCGTTATCAACATTAACAAAATCACCAATAGTAATAATATTAAATTGATGAAGAATTGGATAGGTTTTTTTACCAATCCCAAAAATTTCTTTAACATCTAAATTATAAAGTAAATCAGGTATATCACGAATTCTTAAAATTGTAATACCTAAAGGTTTTTTTAAATCACTTGCCATTTTAGCTAGATATAATGTTGGTGCAATCCCAATTGAACAAGGAAGGTTTAATTCTTTAAGTGCTCTAGCTTGGATTTCTTTTGCCAAATCAAGTGGATGACGATTGATATCAATTGTAATACTTGTCACATCAATATAGCCTTCATCAACACTCGTTTGTTCGACTTTTGGAACATAAGATTTAATTAATTTAAAAAACATTTTTGAATATTCGTTATATATTTCATATCCATAATCAACAACTAATAAAGTTGGTAGTTTTTGATAGGCTTCAATTAAAGGCATGCCAGCGTGTATCCCATATTTTCTCGCCTCATATGAAGCAGTAGATATAACACCTTTAGTAGTATTTTCTCTACCAATCGCAAAAGCTTTTTCTTTAAGACGTGGATTTTTAATAATAGCTACACTACAAAAGAATTGATTTAAATCGATATGAAAGATAACTTTTGCTTTATTTTTCAAAAAAACCACTTCCTTTTTTCACATTTATATATTATAATAATCCTTGAATCGTTTATTATTATATCATAAAAGGTGGTATTTAAAATGGCTAATGAAAAGAAAACTAAAAAAGTTTATCGCGATGGATTAAGTGAAATAAAAAACCCTGTAAACTCTGTATTTGGTAAAATTGTTATTTGGGTTTTAGTTATACTTATGGTAGCTGGTGCTGTCGCAGGTTTAATTGCCGCATTAATCGGATTAGCAGGTTAAAAAAGTCTTCAATATCGAAGACTCTTTTTTTTATTTTTTTATACTTGAAACTTTATGAGCTAATCGAAGTTTATCAGCAATCATTGCGATGAACTCAGAATTAGTTGGTTTTGATTTGTTATACGAAATAGTATAACTAAAGATTGATGATATTGTATCAACATTTCCTCTATTCCATGCCACCTCAATTGAATGACGAATAGCACGTTCTACACGACTTGATGTCGTTTTAAACTTTTTCGCAACTACTGGATATAAAACCTTTGTAATTGACCCTAAAATTTCAATGTTATTATAAACCATTGTAATAGCTTCTCTTAGATATAAATAACCTTTAATATGTGCTGGTACACCAATTTCGTGAAGTATTTCAGTTATTTCAGTTTCTAAGTCAACTTCTTCTTTTCCTTTAGTTAAACTAATCACATCACCATTTTTAACTATATTTGGTTTTAACAATTGATTAATAATATTAAGTACATTATTTAATTCTATTGGCTTTACTATAAAATACTCTGCGCCTAAAGAACTCGCTCTAGACATTAATTTTTCATTAGTAAAAGCTGAAAATACAATTATATGTCCAGGCCTTTTGTAACGACTGGCACTATTTGCCAATTCCTCTAATACGCTAATTCCGTCAATATCCGGCATAAATATGTCTAACAATAAAACATCAGCATAATTACTTTCTAAATATGACAAAACCTGCTTCCCCGTTACAAATGTTTTGTCTACATATAAATTATTTTGACTCCCTAGATACTCGCTTAACATACTATTAAGATCTTTATTGTCGTCTGCTATGATAATTTTTGCCATAATTCTTCCTCCCCTATGCTTCTATCTTAAAATAGAACATTTTTTTAAGCAACAAAGAGAACCTAAAAAAGAAGTGTTATGACAAAATAAATTGAAATCTATGTAAATTATTTGTAAATTCTATTTTTATTGTAATACTACTCCCATATCAGCCAACATGAATTCAATATAAATTCCATAGCCTTCATGTGGATTATTAATTAAAACATGAGTAACAGCACCAATTAATTTATCATCTTGAATAATCGGAGACCCACTCATTCCTTGTACAATTCCATTCGTTTTAGCTAATAATCTTTCGTCAGTAACTTTAAATTTTATACCCTTAATATCTTTTGATTTTTGTTTTTCTATAGCCACAATTTCAATTGTAAAATATTCTACCAAATTCTTATCAACACAAGTAACAATCATTGCCTCACCTGTATGTACTTCTTCTTTTTTAGCAATATTAATTAGTTTTTTATCACTTTTATGTCCGCTATAAACACCATGTAATCCTGTTATTGTGTTCTTCTCAATTTTACCAATATTAGTTGTTTTAATACTTGCAATCTTACTTCCTGCATCACCAACACTACCTTTTTTAATACCTGTTACTGTGGCTTCAAACATCATTCCACCAATGTTATTAGCTCCATCAATTTTATGGCCTAATGCGCCAAAGATATTATTAGAAGGAATAACATATGTAAGTGTCCCTACACCTAAAACATTATCTTTTACATAAATTCCAAGTGAATAAGTATCAGCTTTAATAACAGCTTTAATTTTTGTAGTTATTTCTTTTTCACCCCTTAAAACAACAATCGGTACCAATTTATCTTTCGAGTCTTCTAAAGCAATTAATAAATCAGTCGCACTTGAAATTTTTACACCATTATAAGAAAGAATTATATCATCCTCTTTTATTCCAGCTTCTTCCCAAGGCTTAAGTAAATAAACTCCATCAACAATCGCAAACGTCTTTAAAACTTTAACGCCTGTATTTAGTTTAAGACCAACTGTCTCTCCACCTAAATATACTTGATCAGTTTCACTATTTAAGGTATAAGCCTTTGCCTCTTTAGCAAATAATAAAAAGAAGACTAATAAAAATGAAAAAAATATTTTTTTCAAAAAAATCACCTCCTTTCTAAACTTATTTTTTACTTAAATAAAGAAAAAACAATATAAAGAATATGGAAGTAACATTTGTTAATTTATAGAAAAAAATAAAGCATGCCAAAATTTGACATGCAATTATTTAAAATTATAAATATCTTCTAAAGATATTAATTTATAATTGTTAGGTTCTTTTATTTGAACCTCTCTTGACTGAAGTCAAAAGATTCTAACTTCTAACATCTACAAAAAT
>CAZSIA010000036.1:0-10363 GCA_964606905.1 uncultured Anaeroplasmataceae bacterium
AATGGACAAGAGAACCTAAAAAGCACTTAATTTTAAATGATAAAATTGAAATTATTACCAATCCGCATACTGATTTATGGAAAGAACATATTATCATTTTAGAAACGATAATGCGCCAGTATTTCAAATAGAAAGTAGCGAAAATTATTTCTCTTTTGTTGTGAAAACAGAATTTGAAAGTCAGTGTAGATTCGATCAATGTGGAATCGTTATGTATCTTGACAGTGAAAATTGGTTAAAAGCATCGATTGAATATGAAAATGATGTATTTCAGCATCTTGGAAGTGTTGTTACAAATAGTGGATATTCAGATTGGGCAACTACACAAATAAATTCTGATGTAAAATCGATGTGGTATAGATTGAGTCGTCGCGAAGCTGATTATTGTATTGAATGCTCTTTGGATGGTGTAACTTTCAAGCAAATGAGAGTATGTCATATGCGGCACGGTGATGGAGTAGTTCGTTTCGGTATTTATGCGTGTAGTCCGGAAGATTCATCTTTTAAAGCAGTGTTTTCTAATTTAGAAATTACAGAATGTAAATGGTTAGCGCACGATAGACAAATAACAGATGAAGAATTATAAAAAAAACCTCGCATTGAGGCTTTTAATTTTGTTTTTATCTGTTGTAGAATTCGACGATTAATTGTTCGTTGATTTCTTTTAAGAATTCATCTCTTTCAGGTAAGCGAACTAACATACCGCTCATTTCTGTTTCGTTGAATGAAACATATTCTTTTCTTGAGAAGTTTCCTTCTAAAGCAGCTTTAACAATTGCTAAGTTTTTAGATTTTTCTCTTAAAGAAATTACTTGACCAGGTTTAACACGGTAAGAAGCGATATCTACTTTTTTACCATCTACTAAAATGTGACCATGGTTTACTAATTGTCTAGCTTGAGCACGAGTTGCTGCAAAGCCAATGCGGTAAACTACGTTGTCTAAACGAGTTTCTAAAACTTTTAAGAAGTTTTCACCAGCTTTTCCTGGTAATTTAGAAGCTTCATTAAATGTTTTTCTGAATTGTTTTTCGTTTACTCCATAAGTAAATCTAACTTTTTGTTTTTCTTGTAATTGCACACCGTATTCGCTTAATTTAGAACGTTTTTGACCATGCATACCAGGTGCATAAGGACGTTTTGCAATTTCTTTTCCTGTACCAGAAATTGAGTATTTTAATCTACGAGATAATTTCCAGCTAGGTCCTGTGTAACGTGACATAATTTTCTTCCTCCTATAATTTTATTTTTTTATTATGAGGTAAAAAGTTTTGTTTCCTGTAATGTTCCGTAAATATATCTTTCAATTGTACTTTCACCTATAGCAGCCGAGATTACTTGTATCCTCTTTGGGTTGAGATATGTTTAGGTATTGATTAAGGATGCTGCCTTTTACCAACACGCTCATATATTGTATCTTTTTTTCTTTGTTGTGTCAAGAATATTTAAAATTATTTTCAATTTTATCTATCTTATGTTACAATATTCTAGGTGGTGCGAAATGATATATAATAAAATATTAGTTAGATTTGGTGATTTAACACTGAAAGGAAGAAATCGTAAGATGTTTGTTTCTAGAGTTGTTAATCTTGTAAAGGAAAAATTAGAAGGCTTAAAGACAACCTTAGAGATAACTCATGACCGTATATATGTAGCAATTAATGGAGAAGATACTGATGAAATCATTAAAAGATTAGGTTATGTTTCTGGTCTTTCTTCTTATAGTTTAGTTGTTAGAGTGAATACAACTACAGATATGAAAGAAATTAAAGAAGCTGCGGTTAATTTAATTAATGAACAAATTAAAGGTGAAGTTAAATTTAAAATCGAATCAAAAAGAAGTGATAAAACTTTTCCTTTAACTAGTTTAGAAATAAGTAAAGATGTAGCTAGTTATGTGCTTAAAAATTGTAAAAATTTACATGTTGATGTTCATAATCCAGAGGAAACACTATATATAGAATTAAGAAATAAGGATACATATTTATATCTTAAAGATATTAAAGGAATGGGTGGATTTCCTGTAGGAGTAGCTGGTAAAGGACTTTTAATGTTATCTGGCGGAATTGATTCGCCTGTTGCTGGATATTTAGCTATGAAGCAAGGTGTAGAAATTGAGTGTGTTCATTTTGAATCTACGCCGCTTACTTCAATTGAATCAGCTCAAAAGGTTATTGATTTGGTTAAGAAGATCGCCAAGTATGCTCCTAAAAATCGTGTTAAAATACATTTTGTTCCGTTTAAAGAATTACATATGGCATTATTAGAAAATGTTCCTGAATCTTATAACATTACTATTATGCGTAGAATGATGTATCGTATAACAAGTAAATTATGTGAAAAATTTGATGCTTTATGTATTGTAAATGGCGAATCAGTAGGACAAGTGGCTAGTCAAACTTTAGGAAGCATGAATACAATTAATAGTGTTACAAATAAACCAGTTATTAGACCACTTGTTACTTATGATAAAAATGAAATTATTAAAATTTCAAGAATGATTGATACTTATGAAATCTCAATTAAACCTTTTGAAGATTGTTGTACTGTATATGTTCCAAAATCGCCTGCGACTGCGCCAACAATTGAAAAGAGCGAATTATTTGAAAAATCATTTGATTATGAAACTTTAGTTAATTTAGCAGTAGAAAATGTAAAAACTATTACTATAGATGTTGATAGTGATCTAGATTTGTCGTTTTTAGGATTAGAAGTAAGAAATGTGTTGTAATTAGATGTATAAAACCTCCTATTTTGTTAAGAATATAGTTGTAGGAGGTGAATTATCTTGAAAACAAACACAAATCAAACTTCTAACAATCAAAAAAATCAAATGACTACTAGTACAAATACTAATAGTAAAAATACTAATAAAGACAACAGATTTTATGGTTCATATAAAAACGAAGTTGCAAATGAATTAGGTATCGAAATGGGTCCAGATCAAACTGCTCGTAATAACGGTAGAGTTGGTGGTCAAATTACAAAAAGCTTAGTAGCTAAAGGTAAAGAAGACATGGATACTACAAATATGAAATACGAATTTGCTGACGAATTAGGTGTTGAAATGGGTCCAGACGCAACTGCTAGACAAAATGGTAGCGTTGGTGGAAGCATTACAAGAACATTAGTAAATCGTGGTAAAAATTCAATGAAGAACAATTCTAGTTCAAATAATAACAACCAATAACAAATTAAATGCTCACGAAAGTGGGCATTTGTTTTTCTATAATGAATATGATATACTTATTTTAGGTGATTTTAAATGATAACATCTTTAACTAATGAGAAAATAAAAGAATATGCAAAATTGAATCAAAGTAAATATCGCCAAGAGACTGGGTTGTTTATTGTTGAGGGACCGCATTTAGTGACTGAAGCTAAAGCGCTTGGATTATTAGTGGAAGTAATTACAACTGACCCAAATATTGATGGTACTTTAGTTAGTGAATCTGTGATGAAGAAATTATCTAATACAGTTCATCCTGTGAAAGTTTTAGGTATTTGTAAAATTAATAAAAAAGATAAGATTTGTTCTAAAGTTTTAGTTTTAGACTCTGTTAGTGATCCAACTAATTTAGGAACTTTATTGAGAAGTGCGGTAGCCTTTGGTTTTGAAACAGTATTCTTATCAAATGGTTGCGTGGATCCTTATAATGATAAAGTTATTCGTGGTTCTCAAGGGGCAATTTTTAAAGTAAATATTATCAGAGGTGATTTGATAGAATTTTTATCAAAATTAAGAAAAACTCATCAAATTTTAGGTACTAACGTTAGAAACGGTAAAGATGTAGTTGAAATTAAAAAAAAGCCGAATTTAGCCCTTATTTTAGGTAATGAAGCTAGAGGAATGAGTGCTGATGCTGAAGAATATGTTTCTTTTAATTTATATATAAAAATGACTAACACTGAAAGCTTAAATGTTAGTGTAGCTGGAAGTATATTAATGTATGAATTAATGAAAAAATGCTAATTGTTGTAATTAGCATTTTGTTTTTATTCTTCGATTTGCCATAAAGGTGTCATTCCTGATTTTTTTGCTTTTACTTCACTTAAAATAGTGTCTACGTAAAGGGTTCCGAATAAGTGATCATATTCATGTTGAAATACAATTGCGATGTAATCGGTAAGTTCAAATCTTTTATGTTCTACAGTTTGTGTTTTTAAATTAAATAAATCAGCTTCAACTGTAATTTTTTTATATCTTGGAGTTACACCGTGTGTTTCTCTTTCAACAGATAAACACCCTTCTCCACCAGGTAAATAAACAATTTCTTTGCTTTTTTTAATTATTTTTGGATTAATAACTGCGAGTAACCAAGTTTTGCCTTCTAAATCGTTTGCCAAAATTGTAAACATTTTTTTATTAATCCCAATTTGTGGAGCTGCTAAACCTACTCCAGGTCTTAAACCTAATTCTTTTGCTTTTGCGTCATTTTGAGAATTAAACAAATATCCTAACATTTCTAAAAGTGTTGTTTTATCTTCTGCTGATAGTGGAAGTGTTACATCCACGCTTTCTTTGCGTAAGATTTCGTTTCCTTCACGAATTATGTTTTTCATTAATATCATAAATATCACCAAAACAATTATATAATATTTTACTTAAAAAACCAAGTGTATTCTTTCTTAGATTCGAGAAGCACCAATTATAACTAATAGAATAAATAACACTAAAATTAAAGCATAACCGTAACCACGATTACCTGTTTGTGTGCCTGTTCCACATCCAGTGTTGCAGCCATAACCATAATAGCCAGGAGCCATTCCATATCCATAATACATAAAACGCACCTCCTTTTCGCTATAGTATATGATTAGAACAGTTTAATGTTTGGGTATTTGTCTATTCATTATAATATAGGTCTTCATCAAATTTATCTTCGTTTCTTAGTCCCAAAAAGTTTTCAATTCGTTTTAAACGATTATTTAAATTTCGAAGTTTTCTATTGGTCTCTTCTAATTGATAGAATATCCTTTGGCTTTGATTATCTTGATAGAATCCACCTTGTTGATAAGGCGGTATATTCATATCAGGCATTTGTCCCATCATAGGTTCACGTCTTCTAAACATTTTATCACCACTCTTATGATATGAAAAATAAAAAAATATGATATAATTATCACGGTGATTTTATGCGTTTAGATAAATTTTTGTCCAATCTTAAATATGGAAGTAGAAATGAAATAAAAAAATTATGCAAAAAAGGTTTGATATTGGTTAATGGGGTTGTAATTAAAAATTCTGATATTGACATCAATCCTACAGTTGATGTTGTAACTGTTGAAATGACTGAAGTTTTTTATAAAGATAATATTACTTTAATAATGAATAAACCGGCAGGATATATTTGTTCTAATGTTGATGAAAAATATCCATCTGTATTAAGACTTTTAGATAGTAAATATGCTCGTTTTGATTTTAATATTGCAGGCAGACTTGATGTCGATACGGAAGGATTAATAATTCTTTCAACAGATGGAGAATTGATTCACAAAATAACTTCTCCAAATAAAGATATGTATAAAACATATTATGTTAAAACAAAATATAAATTAGAAAATGAACTTATGCTTGAAGAACCTGTAAAGCTTTTAGATGGCAAGGGTGAAGAGTATATAACAAAAGGTGCAAAAGTAGCTAAAATAAGCGATTTTGAGCTTTATTTAAGTATTGCTGAAGGTAAATTCCATCAAGTAAAAAGGATGTTAGTATTTATTGACAATGAAGTTGTGTATTTGAAAAGAATTAAAATTGGAAATCTTTCTTTACCTTCAGATTTGGCTTTAGGAGAATACAAAGAAATTAATGAAAATGAAATATTTTAATCGCCAATTTAGTTAATAATGAATATATTAAATTGGTGATGTTATGAGCCAAAAAATTGAAGAATTCAAAACGTTTGTAAAAGAACATCCTTCGATAAAAAAAGTTATAGATAATAAAGAAAAAACATGGCAGGCTTTGTTTGAAGAATGGAGTATATTTGGATCTAGTAAAACTTGGAATAATTATAGTGGGGATGGTGAGGACGAAGTGAAAACCACACCACAATCAAAAACAAATATTCCTGTTTCAAAAGAAGTTGCACAATTAGGTGAAATGTTAAAGACTTGTGTTACATATGTTAAAAAAATTAATCCAGATAGTATTGCAAAAACGGTTAATAATGTTCAAAAATTGATGGCACTTGTAGCTGGAATTGGCGCCGCTAATACTGTGAAGGCTGCAAAAACAAATAAGTTGACAGGTGATCCTTTGTTTGATAAAAAGTTTGATGACTGGTACTAATGGATATGAAGTATTTTTATGATAATCCGATATATTTAGAATATTTAAGATATAATCCTAGATGGTATAAGATTTTACATTATGACCCTAGTTTGTTCACATCTTTTATTAATGAAGCAAACCAAAAATTACATTTAACTAAAAGAGATTCATTGTTAGAATTTAATAAAAAACTTTCTTTTGTTTCAAGCTTAATGCAATATCTAGCAAAAAAATAAAATTCGTTGTATAATAGGTTAGGTGATTGTAATGCGTTATTTCGAGTTGTGCGAAAAAAGTGTTGGATTTGCAAATGAGATAATGGAATCTGTTGAGTTTAAAGAGTTGCTTAGCGTAAAAGAAGAAATAGCTATAAAGATTCCAAAATTGTTAGAAGATTTTAAGAAAGCAAAGGAAAAATATGAAGAAGTTAGTATGTATTTGACATATCATCCTGATTATCGCAAGGTAAAATTAGAATTGGTGAGAGCTAAAGAAGCCTTATATACAAATCAATTAGTAATTAGATATAAAGAGTTAGAAAAAAAGATTCAAGAAAAGCTTAATATTGCTTCACAAGAAATTGTAAAAGCAATCAGTAATAATATAAAGTAGGTGTAGTTATGATTGAAAGAAAAGGGTTAATTGTCTATTTTGAAAAAAAAGAAGTTCTAAATAAACTTGATAAAAGCATTGTAAATATTTATTATGTATCAGAAAGAAATAATTACGCAGTTATATACTGTGATTTAAATCGATACAAACCTTTATGTAGTCAATTATCCACAATGAAGGGTATTATAAGTTTTGAAGATTCAATGAGTAATGTTGAAACCAATAGTTTTTAACTCTTGGTTTTTTTCTATTTTTTTCAAAGCGTCAAGAAAAAATACTTGACAGGCATATTTGTTGTGTTATAATTATAAAGGAAATTATAAAAAGGAGTGTTTTAAACATGGCTGTTAAATTAAGATTACAAAGATTTGGTGCACACAAAAACCCATACTATCGTATTGTTGCTGCTGATAGCAGAAGTCCTAGAGATGGTAGATTCATTGAAGTAGTTGGAACATATGAAGTTGTTTCAAATCCAGCAAAAGTTACTTTAAATGAAGAAAAAGTATTAGCATGGTTAAATAACGGTGCTCAACCAACAGACACAGTAAAAAGTATTTTATCTAAAGAAGGAATTTTAGCAAAATACGCAGCTTCTAAAGTTAAGAAAAGCAACTAATAGGGGTGCGTGAAATGATTAATTACGTTGAATTAATTAAAAATCTCATCATGCCATTAGTTATACATGAAGATTGTGTTAATGTTACATCTGAAGTATTAGAGGATGGAACAATTAATGTTAATGTCAACGTTGCTAATGAAGACGTAGGTCGTGTAATTGGCAAGGGTGGGAAAATAGCAACATCAATTCGTACGATTGTTTATGCTGCTGCTTCTAGAGAAAATGCTAAAGTCAAAGTTAATATTGACGCTGAATAAGATAGGAGAAATCCTGTCTTATTTTTTTCCGTTTTTATTAATCTTGTGGTATATTAATATTAAATAAATGAATTTATAAAATATAAAAATTTTAAAAAAATATCTAATGTCCATTTTTTTGGACGTTGGGTTGTGTATAATACATAAAAAAGTGGATTTTTATTGTTATGATCTATTTAGAAAAATAAAAAAAGGAGATTTTAAACTTATTTAATGTAGGTTTAAAGATGGTGTAATTATGAATTTTGTGGATAATTCAATTATTATTTGTAATCAGAATTTGAAAATGAATATTTTAAAAAAAAGCTTTGAAGAAAAAAAGTTATTTAATTATACTTTTATAAGTTTAGATGATTTTATTTCCCGTTATACTTTTAGGATAACAAATGAGGCTTTGATTTTTGCAATGAATTATTTATCATTATCGTATCAAAACACTAAAGCAATCATAAAAAACATTTATTATATTGATAGCAAGAAAGAATACAATGATGATAAATTAGAACTATTAAAAGGTTTAAAAAATGCATTAGTTGATAATGATTTGTTAGAATATGATTTTTGTTTTAAAGAATTTATCAGTGGTAAAACAATTTATCTAATTGATGAATTTTTAGATGTATATCAAAGTTTTATATTTAAAGAAATCGAAAAGAAAGCTAATGTTATTTATCAAAAAAATGAAAAAGAATTTGAACTTAATGTATATAATTTTGATAAATATGATTGTGAAGTTGATTGGGTATTTAGTAATATTTTAAAATTATTACTTGATGGTGTTGATATTAATAAAGTATTTATTATTAATGAAAACAGTGAATATAACCATTTAATAAATAGATATAGTAATTTATATAAAGTACCAGTTTATATTAAAGATAGTGAATCTATTAATAATCATTTTATTGTTAAAGAGTTTTTAAATCTTTTGTTAACTATGGGTGTAAGTAGTTCATTAGAAAGGATTAAAGAATACGACAATAACTATATATATAATAAGATAATTGGTGTTTTAAATGACTTTTATTTTATTAGTGATAACATGCTTTTGTCGGAGGTTTTAGAGGTTGAACTAAGCAATGTTTATTATGAAGATATAGATGAAAAAGATAGTATTAAAGTTGTGAAACTTGATTATAGTTTTGAGTTAGATAGTTATGTGTATTTACTTGGATTTAGTGATGGTATTTACCCTAGAATTTTTTTAGATGAAGATTATTTAGCTGACAAATATGGGCGCTATACTCTTTTAACACCAACAATTAATAAAAACGAATTAGAGCGTAGTAAAGCCATTAATTTACTTTCTAAAATAAATAATTTAACATTGTCTTTTTCTAAGAATACTGTAAAAGAAAATATTATTTCTTCACTGGTTAGTGTTCTTACAACTAATTATCATACTCCAGTAAATGAGATTGGATTTAGTTATGAGGCTGATAATTTAAAATTGGCAGTGATGCTTGATGATTTAGTCACTTTTGATATACATGATAAGTATTTAGATTTACTTTATTCAACGATAAATTCTTTATATAAAACATATGATAATTCTTTTGATTTTGTTGATAAAGAATTATTAAGAAAAAGAATTAATAGTACAATTAAATTATCTTATACATCTCTTTCAACTTTTTACAAATGTCAATTTCGTTATTATTTAGAGAGAGTATTATATTTAAAACATGATAGTGATACTAGTGCGATTATGATTGGAAATTTATTTCATTCCTTGTTGGAAAAGTATGGGACTTTTGGTTTTGACTTGTTAGAAGAAAAAAATAAAATATATGAATCTATAACTGATCCTAGTGTACGTTTTTATTTTGAAAAATTGTGGCCTGATTTTTTACTTACTATTCAATTTATTGATGAGTTTAAAGAGATTACTTATTTAAAAGATGAACTTCACGAACAAGAAGTAGAAGTTGACTTTTCTAATGACTATTTTACAAAGATTATTACAGGTAAAATTGATAAAATAATGTATAAAAATATTGATGGGGTAGATTATGTTTCGATTGTCGATTATAAAACTGGTAAAGATTATCCTTCTTTAGATAATGTTGTAGATGGTTTTAATTTACAATTACCTATTTATGCATATTTTTTAGCTAAAACTAATTTATTGAAAAATCCAAAGATATTAGGTATTTATTTACATCGCATCTTAAATAATGCTAAATCTACTAAAACAAAAGATTTATTGTCTGCTAAATGGGATGCATTAAAATTAGATGGTTATTCTATAATTAAAAAAGAAAAGTTGGAGTTACTTGATTTAACTTATCAAAAAAGTAAGTTTATTAAGAATATGAGTATTTCTAAGGATGGTTCTTTTTCGAGGTACGCAAAAGTCTTTTCGGAAGATGACATCATTAATCTAATTAATACTGTAGAGGAATTAATAAATGAAGCCTTCTTAAACATTGAAGAAGGGAATTTTGAAATTAATCCTAAAAGTATAAATGCTGATAATAAATCTTGTAAATTTTGTCCATATGTAAATATTTGTTATCGGAAAAATAAAGATATTAAAAATATTTAAGAGAAAAAATTCAATGAAACGGTAGGTGATGATAATGGATTTAACTAAAGAA
>CAZSIA010000037.1:0-8103 GCA_964606905.1 uncultured Anaeroplasmataceae bacterium
GATAGATTTCATTTGATAAAAAATTGCATAGATGCAATTAAAGATGATTTAAAGAAATTAACTGATAAACATATAAATTTAAGTGAAGAAACATATGACTTATCATTTATTACAATAGAACTATCTAACAGAGAAAAATCGATTGTCGCTAGAAAAAATAAAAAACAAGAATTAATTGATAAAATACGTATTGATTATAATGAAAATGGCTTAACAAAGACTGAATTAGCAAAAAAATATAAGCTTGAATTTAAGACTATAAATCGATACTTATATAAGGATGCCACCATTCCAAGAAGAAACAATATTACTGAATTAAACGAATACGCAAAAGAAATTTATTCAATGTTAATAGAACAATCCAAAACAAATTATAATTATAGAACTATACATTCACACATTGTAGAATTAGGTTATAAAGAAAGTTATGAAAATTTTTATAAACAATTAAGACTGAGAATAATTGATAATGATTTGCATTCGCCATTAACAATTGGCAGAAATCAATTTCATAAACTACTTTATAATAAACCGATATCAGAATTATCATTATCGAAAGAATGTGAAAAAGCTTTAACAATATTCCTTCAACAGGGAAATGAATATTCTCAAGCTCTTGAAATAATATCATGCTTTTCAGCCGTTATAAAAAAAGAATCATCACTAGAAGTCGAGGAATTAGTTTCTATGATATTAAACTCAGGTAAATTTGAGAAGTGGATTAGTACTAAGACTTTTTTTGAAGGAGTAAAGAGGGATATTGTTGCCATCAAGAATCAAATTAATACAAAAGAAACAAACAGTACAACAGAGGGGTTTGTTTCAAAAATAAAAACTATAAAGAAAAGGACTTTTGGTAGAGCATCGTTTGACTACCTAAAGTCCATACTTTTATTGTCATAACCCAATGAAATGAATAAGAACCAAAAGTCCAGTTATCGTAGATGATAGTGCAAATATTAAGTTAGCTGCAAAACGAATTGTTTTTGGTAAAATTATTAATTGTGGTCAAACATGTGTCGCTCCTGATTATATTCTTTGTGATAAAAAAATAAAAGATGAATTAATTAGCGAAATAATTAAGCAAATTAAATTACAATTAGGTGAAAAACCGCTAGATAACGCTAATTATGGTCATATAGTTAATGAAAAACATTTTGATAGATTGTTAAATTTGATTGATGATGATAAAGTTGTTTATGGTGGTGATAGTATAAAAGAATCTTTGCAAATTTCACCTACTGTTTTAGATAATGTTAGTTTTAACGATAAAGTAATGCAAGAAGAAATTTTTGGCCCTATTTTACCTATTTTAACATTTAATGAATTTAGTGAAGTTTATGATACTTTAATAGATTTACCAAAGCCACTTGCGTTATATATTTTTTCAGAGAAAAAGAAAAATATTAAATTTATAACAGAACGCCTTAGATATGGCGGAGGTTGTATTAATGATACGATAATTCATTTAGCGACAAACGAAATGGGTTTTGGTGGTGTTGGAGAAAGTGGGATGGGATCTTATCATGGAATAGATGGATTTTATGCTTTTTCTCATAAAAAAAGTATTGTAGATAAAAAAACTTGGATAGATTTACCAATGCGTTATCAACCATATACAAAAAATAAAGATAAATTGATCAAAAAGTTTTTATGAACATTATTTTAAAAATGATATAATCAATTGTATAATTAGATAAAAAAACAATTGATCAAATGATACTAAATTGATAACTTAAGCTGATTATTAAAAAATAATGATATCTATTAAAATAGTATATGTGATTTAGCCATTGTTTTTAAGATAAAATGTTTACTATTTTTCGACAAAATTGTATAATAAAGTTATAAATAAAGACTGAAATCTATACAATAATGGAGAGTTATAAAATGGCAGAAGTAGCAAAGACAGTTTATCATGTAAGTAAAAGAGAAAATGATGGTAGAGAATGGAAAGTTTTTATTCAAGGTTCTAGTAAAGTTATTAAATTATTCCCTACTCAATTAGAAGCTTTAGAATATGCTAAACATTTATGTAAAAATAAAGATGATGGTAGTTATGTTGTTTTACATGGTCTAGATGGAAAAATTAGAAAATATTAGCTAGGTGGTTTATAACCACTTTTCTTTTTACTAAAAAAACGAAGTTTGATTTCTTTTCTAATTTAAAAAGATGATATACTTGTATTTGAGAGAGTAAATTTTTTTAAATACTTATTCTTTTTATTTGATATGTGGTAAAATATATGAAAATAACTTTAAAATCTTGAGGTGATTATAATGAAGGTTGTAGTTATAGGAAATGGAAAAGTTGGACGAAGCATTATTGAACATACTACTGAAGAAGGACATGAAGTAGTTATCGTTGATAAAGATCCTGATGTTGTTGAAGATATTATTGATGAATTTGATGTTATTGGTATTGTAGGTAATGGCGCAAGTTATGATATATTAATAGAAGCAGGAGTTGCTAAAGCCGATTTAGTTGTTGCTGCTACTGATAGTGATGAAACAAATATTTTGTCTTGTTTAATTTCGCAAAAGATTGGTGCAAAAGCAACTGTTGCTCGTGTTAGAAGTTATGAATATAATAATCAACTTAATATTATTCGTGATGGGTTAGGGATTACAATGCCAATTAATCCTGAAAAAGAAACAGCAGACGAAATTACAAGAATTCTAAACTTCCCTGAAGCAATTAGAGTTGATTCATTTGCTGGAGGAAATGTTGATTTGGTAGAGTTATTTATTCCTGATGGTAATCCACTTGTTGGACAATCACTTTTATCTGTATATCAAAAATACCAAATAAAAGTCTTAGTATGTGCGGTTGTTCGTGGTGATGAAGTAATTATCCCAACTGGTAGTTTTACATTTGAGGCTAAAGATAAGATTTATATAACTGCTAATAATAGATCAACCTTAAGAGCATTCTTAAATAAATCAAATTTGCAGGAATTGAAGATTAAGAGTGTAATGATTATTGGTGGTGGTAAAATTTCCACTTATTTAGGAAAAGAATTAGTAAAAAATAAATTTGATGTAAAGATATTAGAAGAAAACTATGAAAGATGTGTTGAGTTAAGTACACTTTTACCTGGTGCGACTATTATTCATGGTGATGGAACAGAACAAAATGTATTAGAAGAAGAAGGGTTGGAGTATACAGATGCAATTGTATGTTTGACTGGTAGCGATGAAGAAAACATTATAGTAAGTATGTATGCTAACCAAAAGAATATCAAGAAGATTATTGCTAAAGTCAATAAAACATCACTTGTTGGAATGATTGAAAGTGTCAATTTAGCAAGTGTTGTATCTACTAAAGATATTACAGCTTCTAAGATTATTAGTTATATTCGTTCTGTTAATAATAAACGTGGAAGTAATATTATTACCCTACATAAATTAGTTAACAATAAAGTCGAAGCTTTAGAGTTTCAAGCAAAAGCAAATAAGCGTCTTTTAGATATTCCATTAAAAGATTTGAAAATAAAGAAAAATATATTGATTGCTGCTATCATTCGTAATCAGGAAGTTATTATTCCTTCAGGAAATGATTTTATTAGTTTAGATGATAAAGTTATCGTTGTATCAACAAATCAATTCCTTAAAGATTTAATTGAAATTTTGGAGTAGGATATGAATTTTTCGATAATAAGAAGAATTATTGGTAAGATTTTAATTTTACTAGCAGCATTAATGGTTTTGCCATTAATAGTAAGTTTGATTTACCAAGAAGGAATTAAACATTATCTTGCATTTTTAATTCCAATTGCAGGGTTAATTATATTAGGGGTTTTGTTAAATTTGAAAAAAGCCGAAAATAGTAAGATGTTAGTTCGTGAAGGAATGATAATCGTTGGTCTTTCATGGCTAATTATGTCACTTTTTGGATGTATTCCATTTATGTTAAGTGGAGAGATTCCTAATTTCTTTGATGCTTTTTTTGAAATGTCATCAGGTTTTACTACAACTGGTGCTAGTGTGGTTCCAAGTGATAAGGTAGAGTCGCTAAGTCATAGTATTTTATTTTGGCGAAGTTTTTCTCACTGGATTGGTGGAATGGGTGTTTTAGTCTTTATTTTAGCAATAATACCTGAAAGTAAAGAAGGCTCAACATTGCATATTCTGCGTGCTGAAAGCCCTGGGCCACAAGTTGGAAGATTGGTCTCAAAAATGGCCTCATCTTCACGAATTTTATATATTATATATATCGTTTTAACATTGGTGCAATTTATATTACTATTAGCTGGTCCAGATCCTGAAATGGATGTGTTTAATAGCTTAATTTATTCACTGGGTACTGCGGGTACTGGTGGGTTTAGTGCCCATGCAGAAGGCTTTGCTGCATTTACACCTTATACTCAATATGTAGTAGCTATTTTTATGTTAATATTTGGCATTAATTTTACAATGTTTTATTTACTGTTAATAAGAAATATTAAAGATGTTATTAAGAATGATGAATTAAAGGTTTATATTATGACTGTTGTATTAAGTGTATTAATTATTTGTCTTAATATTTATCCGAAAGTAGAGAATGTTGAAGAAACATTTAGATTATCATTATTTCAGGTTGCTTCAATAATTTCAACCACGGGTTACTCTTCTACAGATTTTAATTTGTGGCCAACTTTATCGAAATCAGTTATTGTAATTATAATGTGTTTTGGAGCTTGTGCTGGATCAACGGCTGGTGGCGTAAAGATAAGTAGAATAACAATGTTAGGTAAATCAGCCATTTCAAAAATTAAAAAGATGGTTAGGCCAAGAAAGGTTGAAACTATTTATATGGATGGTAAGCCACTAAGTAATAATGTTATTGAATCAGTACAAGGATTTTTCATTGTATATATGGTAATTTTTGTTTTGTGTGCATTGCTGATTTCAATATATAATCCTAATATGGAATTAGATTTAGAAACAACATTCTCAGCCTCTTTGACTTGTATTAGCAATGTAGGTCCTGGCTTAGGTGGAGTAGGTCCAGCTTCAAGTTTTGCAGGATTTTCAAACTTTTCTAAGTTTATTTTATCAATTGAAATGATTGCTGGTCGACTTGAATTATTCCCTATTTTATTATTATTTAGTCCAAATATGTGGAGGAAACGTAACTAAGGAAGTCAAAGTCATAGGGCTTCCTTTTAATTTTTTACGTTTATTTTTAAATGTAAATTATTGTAAAAAAATGATATATAAACATTTTTACAATAAAAATATTGTGATAAAATCATCTTGTTAAATTATTTTTAGGCAAGGTGTATTTATGAAAAATAGTAAAATGTTTTCTAAAACTTCGTTACTTCATTTATTTAAATTTATATATAGAACTTCTTTATTTGTAGTTATGACAATCTTATATTTATATAATCTGATAAATAATACAGGAAGTTATTTTGGTAATGGTATTATTTTAAAGATTTTCGCATGGATTGTTTGGGCTTTATTTATGTTTGAAATTATAAAAAGATTCTTTCCATCGAAGGTTGAAAGTCCTGGATGTCAAAAACATTTATTTCAAACATTTATTCCAACAAGGGAATCAGAACCAATTAAACAATCTATGCTTAGACCACTACTTGTAGCTATTTTATGGATAATTGGTAATGGATTAATTGGACTATTATATTTTTTAGAAATAATTGATGCTGGGATATTAGTTTTATTATGTTTACTATATGGAATATGTGATATGGTTTGTATCCTGTTCTTTTGTCCTTTTCAAACGTGGTTTATTAAAAACAGATGTTGTAGTGATTGTAGAATTTATAACTGGGATTTTGCAATGATGTTTACTCCTTTTGTTTTTATTCCTCACTTTTATACTTATTCACTTTTAGGTGCTTCATTAGTTTTGTTAGTTACTTGGGAAGTAGCATATTATTTACATCCTGAACGTTTTTCAGTAAATACCAATGGTGCTTTATCATGTGAACGATGTAATGAAAAGCTTTGTTTTCATAAAAAACAACTGCAACATTTTATTCAAAAAAATAAAAATAGATTCTTTTTTAGGAAAGATTGAAAAAGTTTTGAAGCAAATCGCTATTATTCTACAAAAAAATATGTTATAAATTATCTAGAAAATATAAATAATAAAAAGGTGGTTAATATGAATATAAGACAAAGAATTAAATATGTTGGTGTTAATGATCATAAAATTGATTTATTTGAGGGACAATATGTTGTCCCTAATGGAATTAGCTATAACTCATATTTAGTATTAGATGAGAAGGTTTGTGTATTTGATACTGTTGATAAAGAATTTACCCAAGAATGGTTAAATAATATAGAAACTAATTTAGAAGGTAGAAGTGTGGATTATTTAATTGTTCAACATATGGAGCCTGACCATTCAGCTAACATTATGAATTTTATTAGTAAATATCCTAATGTAAAAATTGTAGCTTCTCTTAAAGCATTTCAAATGATGAAAAATTTCTTTGGTACTGATTTTGCAAATCAAAGAATTGTAGTTGAAGAAGGTTCAACACTTTCATTAGGTTATCATAATTTAGTGTTTGTAACTGCGCCTATGGTTCACTGGCCAGAAGTAGTTGTTACATATGATACAACAGATAAAATTTTATTCTCTGCGGATGCTTTTGGAAAATTTGGTGCGCTTGATGTAGAAGAAGAATGGATTACTGAAGCTAGACGCTACTTTATTGGAATTGTAGGAAAATATGGTGTTCAAGTTCAAAGTTTACTTAAAAAAGCTAGCAAATTAGACATTCAAATGATTTGTCCCTTACATGGTCCTGCATTAGATAGTAATTTAGGTTACTATATTAATCTTTATGATAAGTGGAGTAAATATGAAGCTGAAGAAGATGGTGTTGTAATTGCCTACACTTCTGTTTATGGGAATACTAAAGATGCCGTTTTAAAGTTCAGTGAAATGTTAAGAAAAAATAATCACCCTAATGTTGTGGTTTATGATTTAGCTAGATGTGATATGGCTATGGCTGTAGCGGATGCATTTAGATTTAATAAAATAGTGTTTGCTACAACAACTTATAATATGGATATTTTCCCTCATATGAAAGAGTTTATTAATCACTTAACTGAGCGAAATTTCCAAAATAAAACAGTTTCGTTTATTGAAAATGGCTCATGGGCTCCAAACGCGACAAAAGTTATGAAAGAAATGTTAGCTAATAGTAAAAATCTTACTTATACAAATACAACAGTTAAAATATTATCAAGTTTAAGTGAAGAAAGTTTAAAAGCTTTAGAAGAACTTGTAAATGAATTGTGTCAAGAATATCAAAATGAACAGAGAGTTGTCTTTAAAAATGATATGAAAGCTTTATCTAATGTTGGATATGGCTTATATGTTGTTACGACAAATGATGGAAGTAAAGATAACGGAATTATTGTTAATGCAGTAACACAAGTTACAAATACACCTAATCGTTTTGCAGTTACTGTCAATAAAGCAACTTATTCTCATGATATTATAACAAATACTAAAAAGATGAATATAAACTGTCTTACAACTGAGGCTCCATTTAAAGTGTTTGAAGTGTTTGGATTTAGTAGCGGAAGAGATGTTAATAAATTTGAAGGTTGTAACCCAATTCGTTCTAATAATGGTTTGATTGTTCTACCAAGATTTATTAATTCATATATTTCTTTAGATGTTATTCAAATTATCGATTTGGGCACTCATTCAATGTTTATTTGTGATATTAGTGAAACCGCTGTTATATCTGATGTTGAAAGTATGAGTTATAGTTATTATTTAAATAATGTAAAACCAAAAAATGATTTAAAAGGAAAAAAAGGTTATGTATGTACAGTATGTGGATGGGTATATGAAGGTGAAGAATTACCAGCTGATATAGTTTGTCCACTATGTAAACATGGTGCGGCTGATTTTGAAGAAATAATATAGAAGGAGGAAGAAAATAATGAAATATGTATGCACAGTATGTGGATGGGTATATGATGAAGAATTAGGTTTGCCAGAACAAGGAATTGCTCCTGGAACTAAGTTTGAAGATTTACCTGAAGATTTCCAATGTGAATTATGTGGCGTTGGTAAAGACTTGTTTGAAGCAGAATAATTAATACTAGAGTAGATTCAATATGAAC